>JANPLI010000145.1:0-14044 GCA_031426455.1 Hymenobacteraceae bacterium
GGGCCTGCCTCTCGGGTGGCGTCCCCCCCCCCAACCCCCCCCCGCTCCTGCGGGTTTTGCGTTCTGTCTGCCGGCGGGGCCCCCCCATTTCACCTGGGTCCGGGGGGGGCCCCGGCCTGCGTTCCTACCTGACTTTTGGCCGGAGATCCGGCCTTTTAGCTCCCTGATGGCGCTCGACTATCTGACCCTGCTCAACGACCCGCAGCGCGCCGCCGTGCTGCACACCGACGGCCCGACGATGATCATCGCCGGGGCCGGCTCCGGCACAACCCGGGTGCTGTCTTACCGCATCGCGCACCTGCTCGAAAAAGGCGTGGCGCCGCACAATATCCTCTCGCTGACGTTCACCAATAAGGCGGCGCGTGAGATGCGCGAGCGGATCGAGAAGGTAGTTGGCTCGAACGCGCGTAACCTCTGGATGGGCACGTTTCACTCGGTCTTCGCCAAGATTCTGCGCATCGAGGGCGAGAAGCTCGGCTACCCGCGCTCGTTCACGATCTACGATACGGACGACGCGCGGACGCTCATCCGCCAGATTCTGAAGGAACTGAACCTGGACGATAAAGTCTATAAGCCCGCCGGGGTTCTGGGGCGGATTTCGTCGGCCAAAAACAAGCTGATTTCCGTGGAGCAGTACCTCCAGGACGCCAGTATCCGGAAGGACGATGAGGCCGCGCAGCGCCCGGCGATGGGTAAGATTTACCAGCTTTATCAGCAGCGCTGTTTCCGGGCCGGCGCGATGGACTTCGACGACCTGTTGTTCCAGACCAACGTCCTGTTCCGCGACCATACCGACGTGCTGAACAAGTACCAGAACCTGTTCCGGTACGTGATGGTGGACGAGTATCAGGACACGAACTACTCGCAATATCTCATCACGCGCAAGCTGGCGGCGAAGGAGCGCAACATCTGCGTGGTCGGCGACGATGCGCAGAGTATTTACGCCTTCCGGGGCGCCGACATCACCAATATCCTCAACTTCGAGCGCGATTACCCGGAGCTGGACGTGTTCAAGCTGGAACAGAATTACCGCTCCACGAAGATGATCGTGAAGGCGGCCAATTCCATCATCAAGCACAACAAGGCGCAACTGCGGAAGGACGTTTTTTCGGAGAACGAAGACGGCGCTTTGATCGAGGTCATCCGCGCCACTTCTGACAATGAAGAAGGTCGGCTGGTGGCGCATTCCATTTTCGAGGAACGGGCGAATCATCAGCTTTCGTACGAGAATTTCGTCATCCTGTACCGCACCAATGCGCAGAGTCGTTCGCTGGAAGAAGCCCTGCGGCGGCTGAACATCAAGTACCGGATCGTGGGCGGCTTGTCGTTCTATCAGCGCAAGGAAATCAAGGACTTGGTGGCGTATCTGCGCCTCGCCATTAACCCCAACGACGAGACGGCGTTGCGCCGGATCATCAATTATCCGAAGCGCGGCATCGGCGATACGACCATCGAAAAACTGGTGTCGTTTGCCAGTGAGTCGAACCACGACTTGTGGGAAATCGTGACCTCGCCGGAAGGCGCGTTAGGCAAAGGGCGCGCGGCCAACGGGGTGCGCGATTTTGCGGAAATGATCCAGGAATTTCAGCGGCTGGCGGCGACGGAAAATGCGTCGGAAGTGGCGAAAGTCATCGCCAAACGCAGCGGCGTGATGGACGATCTGTACGTCGATAAATCCATCGAAGGCATTGCGCGTTACGAAAACCTGACGCAGCTTCTGAGCGCCGTGGCCGAATTCGTGGACAACCCGGAGCGCGACGAGAAAAACCTCGGCGCCTTTCTCCAGGAAATCTCGTTGCTCACCGATGCCGACCAGAAAGGCAACGAAGGCGGCGAACACGTGACGATGATGACGATTCACGGCGCCAAAGGGCTGGAGTTTCGCAATGTGTACATCGTGGGGCTGGAAGAGAACCTGTTTCCGAACCAGATGGCGGTCGGCTCGCGCGCCGAACTGGAAGAAGAGCGCCGCCTTTTTTACGTGGCCGTGACGCGCGCCGAAAAGCGCCTGACGCTGAGTTACGCTACCAGCCGCTACCAGTGGGGCAACCTGCGCCCCTGCGAGCCAAGCCGGTTTCTGAGCGAAATCGACCCGATGTTCGTGAAGGTGAAATTCACGCCCTCCGGCGCCGTGGAAGACGAACGCTCGCCATTCGGCGCCGTGGTGGAGCGTCGCACGAGCGCCAAAAACCTCGCGCTACCGCCCGTGCGGCCCGTGCAGGCCACCAATTACACGGCCCCGGCGGACTTCGCGCCGTCCGATACCAGTAACTTGCAGGCCGGAATGCGGGTAGAACACCCCAAATTCGGCTTCGGCAAGGTCACGAGCGTGGCCCGCGAGCCGAACGGCACCAAAGCCATCGTGCAGTTCGAGGAAGTCGGTGAAAAGACGTTGTTGCTGACTTTCGCCAAGCTGCGCATTCACTAAGGAGGGGTTGAGGGTAGGAGGGTTTGAAGGTTTGAGGGCTTTTAAACGTCTCCACTTCCTACCCTCAAACCCTCAAACCCTACCACCCTTCCAGTATGACCCCGACCCAAACCCTGCTCAAGCGCGAATACGGCCAGGCCGTGTACGACCTCGCTCAGCGCCTGCTTTCTTTCGACGATGCCGCCGAGCGCACCCGGCAGGCGCAACTGGTGGTGAACCTGATGGTGAAGGTGCACCCCACGGCCCGCGAGCTGCCCGACCCGCAACCGCGCCTCTGGCACCACCTGCTGATGCTCTGCGCCGGCCACCTCGACGTGGAGGTGCCTTACGAATTGCCGCCCGTCGGCCCGGACGACCTGACGAGCCTGCCGCCCGAAAAGATGGTGTTCCGGCTGCGGATTCCGAAGCAGCGCCACTACGGCCGCAACATCGAAACCCTGGTGCAGCACGCCACCCGCCTCACCGATCCCGAAGACCGCATCGCGGCGATCGTGACCATCGGCCGGCTGATGAAGGCGTTTTACCGGACCTATAACAAGGACGCCGTGACCGACGCCACGATCCTGAAACACCTGGGCGAGTTGTCGGAAAACCGGCTCAACGATATTCCGCTGGAGCGCATCCAGCAGGAGCGCCTCTTCGATTCGCAGCTCGTGGTCGGCAACGGCCCCGGCCAGCCGCTCAATGACGCCACCCGCACCAAATTCAACAAGAAAGGCGGCGGCGGTGGAGGTGGAATGGGCGGCAAAAAGCGCAAGCGGTAGGCTTGCCGTTGCTCGTTGCTTGTTTCTTGTTGTTCGTTCAAACCGTCGCAGGAAACCAGCAACCAAAAACCAAAAACGATCAACCAAAAACCAAAAACGATCAACGACATTGGCAGCATTTGAAGTACTCGGCGGGCAGCGGCTGCGCGGCGAAATCACCCCGCAGGGGGCCAAAAACGAAGCCCTCCAGGTGATCTGCGCCGTGCTGCTGACAGCCGAGCCAGTCACGATCACGAATATCCCGGCCATTCGCGATGTCAGCAAGCTCATCGAGCTGCTCGGCGAGATGGGCGTCAAGACCGAGCAGTTGGCGCCCGATACGTGGCGTTTTCAGGCCGATGCCGTCGATCTGGGCTACCTCGAATCGGAGCGGTTCGTGCAGCAGGGCCGCTCGCTGCGTGGTTCAGTGATGATTCTGGGTCCGCTGCTGGCACGTTTTGGTCGGGCCAAGCTGCCCAAGCCCGGCGGCGACAAAATCGGCCGCCGCCCGCTCGACACCCACTTCCGCGGACTGGAGCAGCTGGGCGCAGCGTTCACCTACAATTCGCACGACGACTTCTACCACATTCGCGCCACCGGCGGGCGGCTGGAAGGCACTTATATCCTGCTCGAAGAAGCGTCCGTGACGGGCACCGCCAACGTGGTGATGGCCGCCGTGCTCGCGCAGGGCACGACGGTGCTCTACAACGCGGCCTGCGAGCCGTACTTGCAGCAGCTCTGCAAAATGCTGGTCCGGATGGGCGCGCAGATCGAGGGCATCGGCTCGAACCGCCTCACGATTCACGGCGTCGATAGCCTGGGCGGCACCGACCACCGGATGCTGCCCGATATGATCGAAATCGGCTCGTTCATCGGGCTGGCCGCAATGACCGGCTCCGAAATCACGATCAAAGATTGCCAGGTGCCGGAGCTGGGCATCATCCCCGATACGTTCCGCAAGCTCGGTATCAATATTCAACAACGTGGTGACGACCTGCACATCCCCCGGCAGGACTCTTACCAGATTCAGAGTTATATCGATGGCTCAATTCTGACCATTGCCGACCAGATCTGGCCCGGTTTCACGCCCGACCTGCTGAGCATCGTGCTGGTGGTGGCCACCCAGGCGCGCGGCACCGTGCTGATTCACCAGAAGATGTTCGAGAGCCGCCTGTTTTTCGTGGACAAGCTGATCGATATGGGCGCGCAGATCATTCTCTGCGACCCGCACCGCGCCACCGTCATCGGCCTCGACAAGCGCGTGCCGTTGCGCGGCACCCGAATGGCATCGCCGGATATCCGGGCGGGCGTGGCGCTGCTGATCGCGGCGTTGTCAGCGGAAGGCAAGTCGGTGATCGAAAACTCCGAGCAGATCGACCGGGGCTACCAGTTCATCGACGAGCGCCTGCGGGCGCTGGGGGCCGACATCAAACGGCTGTAAACCCGGCCGGGAACCCGCCGGCGGCTTTGCGTATTTTTACCCAATGGAAATACGGATTCAACAGGAGTACGACGCGCTGCCGCCTGAAGAGCGCGCGTTTGTCGATAAGCTCATTCTGACGCTGCGCCAGCCGGTAGCGGCGGTTACCGAAACCGACCAACGGCCGCAATCGGCTGGTAGCACCACGGTCGCCGAGGAAAAACCCTTCACTGGCCTGAAAGGGTACGGCTCGATGCCGGGCATCTGGATGAGCGATGACTTTGATGAGCCGCTGGAGGACTTCAAGGATTACATGTGATGGCTGGCTTTCTGCTCGACACGCACACGCTGTTGTGGTATCTGAAAGGCAGCCCGGAACTACCCACTCCTCTCCGGCTTCAACTGGAAACGGGTTTGGTGCGGCCGTTGGTGAGTGTGGCAAGCTGGTGGGAAATCACGATCAAGTTCAGTCTGAACAAACTGACTTTGCCATACGCACTGCCGGCTACCTATGAGCAAGCGCTGGCCGATGGCTTTCGGGAATTGCCTATTCGACCGGAACACCTGTTCACGCTGAACGGCTTGCCCCAACACCACCGCGACCCCTTCGACCGCTTGCTCGCAGCGCAGGCGCTGACCGACGACCTGACGCTCGTCAGCCGCGACCCGAAGCTCGATGCCTACGGCGTGCGGCGGCTGTGGTAAGGGAACCGACTGGCCCGTCCGCTTATTTTCGTGCCGATGAAAGCCACCGTCCAACGCGCTTACGAAGCGCTGCCGCCTGAAGTGCAGGAGGCAATGGAGCAACTGATCCTATCGCTCAGTCGCCAGCACCTGCCCACGCCCGCCGATGGGCGCGACCCCAACCGCCCGTTTGCCGGGTTGCCGGGGCTGGGGTCGATGAAAGGTAAAATCTGGATGGCCGATGACTTCGACGAAACGCCCGAAGACTTCAAGGACTACATCTGATGCTTACTGCGGGCTTGCTGCTGGATACACACACGGTGCTGTGGTATCTGGAAAACCACGAGGCGTTGCCGGCGCGGGTGCGGGCCACGATTGACGCCGCCGCCGAACGCCCGCGCATCAGCATCGTGACGTGGTGGGAAATTGCCATCAAACTCAGCACCGACAAGCTCCGGCTGCTGGCTTCGCTGGCCGAAACCTACGAGTCAGCCGAAACGGCGGGGTTCGCGCGTCTTTCCATCCGGTTTGACCACTTACAGCAAGTGGCCCAACTGGCTTACCACCACCGCGACCCTTTCGACCGATTGCTCGTAGCGCAGGCGCTGACGGATGACCTGACGCTCGTCAGTCGCGACCCGAAGCTCGACGCTTACGGGGTGCGGCGGTTGTGGTGAGCGCCGCCCGAATGCCGTCCGGCTGGTAACATTGCGGCGCATTCCACCCTTCGCCCCGCATTTCCAATGGCCGATTCTTCTTCGTTGAGTCAGAAAATTCTCGGTTTCTTCGTCAAGGAAGCCGAGCCGGGGGCTGCCCAGCCGCCCGCCCGGCCCGCTGCGGCGGGCACCGCCCAATCGGCGGCACCTGCGCCCGCGCCGTCTGGCGCGCCCGACGCCCGCTTTGCCGAACACCTGGCCCAGGTACTGGCGAAAAACAACCCGCCGGGGCCGGATTACTTCGAGTTCCGGGAAGCGTTGCGCGGCCTTTCCAGCCTGGGCCTGACCGAGGAAAAGCAGTTTCAGGCGGCCTGGGCGTCGTTCAAGGCCATGGGCGGCCCGGTGGACGTAGTGGTGCTGACCAATACGGCCGTGCAATACCTGAACGCGCTGACCGCTGACCGCGAAGCCTTCACCAAAAGCGTGGCCGATGCCATTGCCGAGCGCGTGGGTGGCCTCCAGCAAGAGCAGCAGCGGTTGCGGGCCGACTCGGAGGCCCTAACCCGGCAACTCGCCGAGATCCAGCAGCGCCTGGGGGCCAACACCGAGCGCCTGAAAGCCATCGACGGCGAGGTGACTGAGCAAAGCACCAAACTCCAACAGAATCAGCAGCGCTACGAGGCCACGTACGCCCACTTCGCGCAGCAGATCAAGGACGAAGTGGCGAAAATCCGGCAATATTTGGCCTGAGTTAGATGCTCCGGGCGGTTAGCCCCAAGCGGCAAGCCAGGCCGCGAGCCCGCCCAAGCAACGATTTGCCCGGAGTCAGCTTCTTGCGTTCACCCGACATCCGTACCCGTTCTTCATTCCCGCACATTCCCCCCCAATGGCTACTACTCCTGATTTTTCGCAGCTTGGCGGCGGTTCCGCCGACGGTCCTGGTGGCGACGGCCGACGCTCGTTCTGGTCGCGCCCGGAAGGGGTGCTGGGCCTGGTGGCCCTGGCCACGCTGGCCGGCGCTGGGCTGGTGTACTTCAATATGGTGGTGGAATTCCTGATCAAGGTAGCTTCCAACACCCTGCACCTGGCATTGCTGCTGGGCGCGCTGGGCATCCTGGTTTTTCTGTTCACGAGCCGCGACGTGCGCACGGCGGTCTTCTTTCTGTTCAAGACTCTGATGCGCAAGCTTACGGGCCTGGTAATTCAGCTCGACCCGATTGCGATCCTGAAAATCTACATCGACGACCTTAAGCAGAAGCGCCAGCGGATGCAGGGGCAGATCGATACGCTGGCCGGGCAGCTCGTCAAGCTCAACAAGAAGATCAACGAGAACAACGAGCAGATCAAGCAGAAATTCGCCGAAGCCAACAAGGCGTCCACGATGACCGACCGCCCCGGAATGAAGGAAACCGCGCAGCTCGCCACCATCGAGGGCGCCGGCTTGCAGCAGATGAACGAGAAGCTGCAACCCTTGCAGCGCAACATCCAGATGGTGCTGGCTTTTATGGAAAAAGTCAACCTGAGCGCCGATTACATCATCAAGGAAACCGAAATCAAGGTCCGGCTCAAGGAGGTCGAGTACAAGATTGTGAAGGAAAGCTCGTCGGCGCTGCGCACGGCGATCAGCATCTTCAAGGGCGACCCGGACAAGAAATTCTACTTCGACGAGTCGATGGAGTACATCCAGGACGATATGAGCCAGAAACTCGGCGAGATGAAACGGGCGATGGATATGTCGATGGACTTCATCAACTCCGTGGACGTGCAGAACGGCATCCTTTCCGACAAAGGCACCGCGATGCTCGACGCCTACAACAAAGGCGATTTCAAGCTCATCCAGCTCGACCCCCGCACTGAGGGCGGGCCGGTGCCCATCGGGCGGACGGTTAGCGCGCCGCCGAAAGACGCCGGGTATCGCGACCTGCTGAATTAGCCGGGTTTTGCTCGTCGGGTGCGCTGGGCGCCGCAGGGTTTTTTCTTTTCATCTTTTCAACTACCTTATTTTCAATGCAACGATTGACCACGGCCGGCCGGCTTTTCATCACCCTGGTGGTGCTGGCCGCTGCTTATTTCGGCTTCCGCTACTTCGCCGGCACCCGCCCGGCGTCGGAGGCTTCGTCCTCCTCCGCTTCCGGCTCTTACGCCGATGCGCCAGCTGCTGAAGCCGATTCCACGGCCCCGGCGGCCGATGGCACTGCCACCACTACTACCACCGCCACCCCCGGCGGAGCCTTCACTTTTCTGCCCCCCGCGCCGGAAGGCGGCAAGCTCAAGGGCGTGGTGGAGCTGGGCGCCAGCGGCTTCAACTCGTTCATCGTGCGCATCGACGGGCAGCGCCGCTGGAAGCTGGAGAAAGCCGAGTTCGGTAACTCGCTGGTAATGGAGAATATGGCTTCGGACGATGATGTTCGAAAGGGCCTCAAAACCTACATCGGCCAGATGCTGGACTTTGGCGTTGGCGGACGCGACATTCACTTTGTGGTGTCGTCGGGCGCGGCGAAGGCCGAGGGCACGGCCAAGATCACGAAGGCGCTCAAGTCGCTCAACTACGTGGTGAATACCGTGACCGCCGAGCAGGAAGGCCAGTACGGGCTGAAGGCCGTGCTGCCGACCGAGTACGCCAGCAAATCGTTCGTGGTAGACATCGGCTCCGGCAACACCAAAATCACCTGGCAGCAGAACGGCGCCAACACGTCGGTGGAAACCTACGGCGCCAAGTATTTTCAGGACGGCACCGCCGACGACGTGGTGGCCACCGAAGTGAAAGCCAAAGCCGCTCAGGTGCCGGCGGGGCAGCGCAGCACCTGCTTCATCATCGGCGGGGTGCCGTTCGAGATGGCCAAAATCGGCCGCAACGGTAAAGAGCGCTACACGGTGCTGAACACGGCGGATACTTACAAGATGGATAAGGCCAAGTCGAAGGCCGGGCTGAATATCTACAAGGCCGTGGCCGACGCCACCGGCTGCAAGCAGTTCGTTTTCGACTGGGACGCCAACTTCACCATTGGCTACCTGCTGACGCTGCCGTAATAATAGCCGCTACATCCTCAGCCGCTACCACTTCTGAACGGAACGGGCTTCCTGCTACCAAGCAGGAAGCCCGTTTTGCTGGGCGGTGCAGGCGCTGGTGTGACAAAAAAAGACTTGATAATTTTTTTGTCACACCCCAGTGACAAAAGGTGTTGTGATAATTTTTTTTGCCACTGCCCTGTTTGTCACGCCCTACTCGTTGTGGGCGGTTGGCTTGGGTTTGGCCCCGCCGCCCGTCAGCCGCCCAACGGCTGGCGGCGGGTGCGGCCGGAAGGTTACTAGGTGCCACCGCAGTCGATGAACGAGCCCGTGCTGCTTCCGGCACTGGCAAGCCACTCACTCCTATGGCCCGCTTCGTCTCTTTTCTTATGCTGAGTGTGGGCTTACTGGTCGGCTGCGGCCAGGCTCGTGAATCGGCGGGTTCGGCGCCCACTTCAACCGGAGTCGCCGAGATAGCGACCGATGCTGCCGCGCCGATGGGCGATGGCGTCCTCAACGAGGCTGAAAGCAAGGAATCTCCGCCGGCGCCGCCCGTCGTGCCCACTCCGGGGCAGGTGCCGCCGCCCGGTGTTGCGCGCAAGATCATCTACCACGCCGATCTGCGGGTGCGGGTGGCCGCGATGGCCCGCGCCGCCGCCCGCCTCGACTCGCTGGCCCGCGCCGCTGGCGGGTTCGTCAGCGGCGCGCACGAAACGCGCACCGACGGCGAGTGGCGCCAGCAGACGACGCTGCGCGTTCCGCCGGGCCGCTTCAACGGCCTGCTGACCGCCCTGGCCGGGCTGGGCACGGTGGAAGAAAAAACGCTGACCTCCGCCGATGTGACCGCCCAGCACGCCGACGTCACGGCGCGGCTGGCGGCCAAGCGCGCCCTCGAAAAGGAATACCTGCGGCTGCTGACGCAAGGCAAAAAGGTGAGCGACCTGCTGGAAGTGCAGGAAAAGCTCGGCGAAGTCCGGGAAGACATCGAGGGTACCGAAAGCCGCCTGCGCACCCTCGATGATCAAGTGGGCTACGCCACGATTTCCATCGAGCTGGTGCAGCCGCTGGAGCTGCGCACCCCGGACGCGCCGGTGGTATCCGTAAGCAGCCGGCTGGTGGAAGCGCTTTTCGACGGTTGGCGCCTGCTGGTGGGGCTGCTGATCGGGGTAGTCAGCCTCTGGCCGTTCTGGCTGCTGGGCGCGGCCGGCGCCTGGGGTTGGCGGCGGTGGCGGCGCGGCCGGAAGGTCGCGTAAGTACACCCCATTCCAACGGGCGCGCTCCGGCGGCGGGCCGGGGGCCGTACCTTTGCACCCCGTGAAGGCTACCCCCGTTGTTCCCGGCGCTGACGCCGCCCCTGATTCCGCCGAAACGGTTTCTGCCCTGCCACTTTCGTCGTCGGCGCCCGCGCCGGCCACCCGCGCTGCCAAGTACATTTTCGTAACCGGCGGCGTAACTTCTTCCCTCGGCAAGGGCATCGTGTCGGCTTCGCTGGCTAAGCTCCTGCAAGCACGCGGCCTGCGGGTCACGATTCAGAAGTTCGACCCCTACATCAACGTCGATCCGGGGACGCTCAACCCCTACGAGCACGGCGAGTGCTACGTGACCGACGACGGCGCCGAAACCGACCTCGACCTGGGCCACTACGAGCGGTTCCTGAACCGCCCCACGTCGCAGGCCAACAACGTGACCACCGGGCGCATCTACTACGACGTCATCAGCCGCGAACGGCGCGGCGATTATTTGGGCCGCACCGTGCAGGTGGTGCCGCATATCACGGACGAGATCAAGCGCCGGATGCTGCTGCAAGGCCAGGGCGGCGCTTTCGACGTGGTGATCACCGAGATCGGCGGATGCGTGGGCGATATCGAGTCGCTGCCGTTCATTGAGGCCGTGCGTCAGTTGCGCTGGGAGCTGCCGGAGAAGGATTCGCTCGTGATTCACCTCACGCTGGTGCCGTATCTGAAAGCAGCCGGCGAGCTGAAGACCAAGCCTACGCAGCACTCGGTCAAGCAGTTGACCGAAGCCGGGGTGCAGCCCGATATCTTGGTCTGTCGCTCGGAATACCCGATTCCGCCCGAGATGCGGAAGAAGATCGCGCTGTTCTGCAACGTCAAGATCAATTCCGTGATCGAGAGCCTCGACGCCGAGAGCATCTACACCGTGCCGCTGCTGATGCGCAAAGAAAAGCTCGACGAGCGGGTGATGAAGAAGCTCAAAATCAGCGGCTACGGCGAACCGGACCTCGATTCGTGGAAGGCGTTTTTGGGGCGCCTGAAAAACCCCACGGCCGAGGTCACCATCGCGCTGGTGGGCAAGTACGTGGAGCTGCCGGACGCTTACAAGTCGATCACCGAAGCCTTCATTCACGCGGGCGCCGCCAACGAGTGCCGCGTGAAGGTCCGCACGATTCAGAGCGAGCACCTGGCCAACGCCGACGCCGTGGGCGAGGCCCTGGCCGGCGTCGATGGCCTGCTGGTGGCGCCTGGTTTCGGCGAGCGGGGGTTCGAGGGCAAGGTCGCCGCCATCCGGTTCGCCCGCGAAACCGGTCTGCCGTTCTTCGGCATCTGCCTGGGAATGCAGTGCGCCGTGGTGGAATACGCCCGGAACGTGCTGGGGCTGGCCGACGCCTCTTCGACCGAAATGAATCCGACCACGGCCGCGCCGGTCATTGCGATGATGGAGGAGCAGAAAGCCGTGACCCAGAAGGGCGGCACGATGCGCCTGGGCACTTACACCTGCGATCTGAAAAAGGGCAGCCGCGCCTACAACGCCTACGGCAAGGGCCGCGTCCAGGAGCGTCACCGCCACCGTTACGAGTTCAACAACGATTTCCTGCCCGCTTTCGAGCAGGCAGGAATGATCGCCTCCGGCCGCAACCCCGATACGGGGCTGGTCGAGGTGGTCGAAATTCCCACCCACCCGTGGTTCGTGGCCGGGCAGTTCCACCCGGAGCTGAAGTCCACCGTCGAAACCCCCCATCCGCTCTTCGTGCGCTTCGTGAAAGCGGCCATGGCGCGAAAGGACTGAGTGACTGAGTGGCTGAGTGACTGAGTGACTGCGTAATGATGCTGTGAAGCGCATTTTGCAGTCGCTCAATCCTTCAGCACACACAGTCACTCAGTCACTCAGTACACTCAGTCACTCAGTATTAAAAAATGGATCGTAATCAAGCCACTGGCCTGATCCTGATTTCCGGGCTGCTGCTCGTCTATCTGATGTTCTTCGCGCCGAAAGCGCCGAAGCCCAAGCCCGTCGACCCGAAGGCGAAGACCGAAATGGCGGCCCGTCCGGCGCCCGGCGCTGATCTCGACGCCGATCTGACGCTGGCCCTCGCCCCCGCCGATTCCGCCGCCCGCGCCGCTGCCGCCGGGGTGTTGGGTGCGTTTGCGCCGGCCGCCGCCACCGCCGCCGATACCGGCGCCGTGGCCGTGCTGACCAATAAGAACCTGCGCCTCGCCCTCGGGGCGCGGGGCGGGCTGCCCCGCGCCGCCCGCCTGCTGAACTACAAAACCTACTACGGCCAGCCGCTCGACCTGCTGACCAGCCGCACCGGCGCCCTCGACGTCGTGCTGCCCGCCGCTACCGGCCGGGCCGTGCGTTTGAGCCAGCTCGCATTCAGGGCAGGACCGGTGCAGCAGGTCAAAACCGCTGCGGGCCTCGACGCCCAGCAGGTGACGCTGACCGCCGACCTCGGCGACGGCCGCGCCGTGCGCCAGACCTATACGCTGCCCCAGGACGCGTTCGCGGTCGAGTACAATCTGCAGCTCGTCGGCTTGAACAACGCGCTGACCACCAAAGGCGGCGCCGAACTGACCTGGCTGCTGAACCCCACCCAGACCGAGCGCCACATCAAGCCGAACCGCGCTTCCGTGACGGTAAACTACCGCACGGCCGAAGGCGCCTTCGAACACCTGAGCGAAGGCGCGTCGCCGACGCCGGACTCGGCTACCGTGGCCGCGCCCCTGACGTGGTTCACCCACAAGACGCCCTTCTTCGTGAGCGGCCTGATTGCGCCCGATGATCAGCCGTTTACCAGCGGCGCGTTCCGCACGTCGGGTGGCGTGGAAACCGATTCCGTGGCCCTGGCCCGGCTGCGCGCCCGCGTCGGCCTGCCCACGGCGGCCTTGACCAGCGCCGCCGGCGCGCGGTTTCAGTTCTATTTCGGCCCCAACGACTACAAGCTGCTCCAGAAAACGGCGCCTGACTTCGGCCGCAACGTCTATCTCGGCTGGGGCATCTTCACGGTCATCAACCGCTGGCTGATCATCCCAATCTTCCACTTCCTGGAAGGCTTTATGGCGTCCTATGGCATCATCATCCTGCTGCTGGTTTTCGTGGTGAAGCTGCTGCTGTTTCCGCTGACGTACAAGTCGTACATCTCGATGGCGAAGATGCGGGTGCTGAAGCCGGAGATTGACGAGATCAAGGCGCGCGTGGGCGAGGAAAACACCCAGGCCGTACAGGCCGAAACGATGGCCCTGTACCAGGAAATGGGCGTCTCGCCGCTGGCGGTCTGCGTGCCGACGCTGGCCACAATCCCGGTGCTGTACGCGATGTTCTCGTTCTTCCCGAACGCCATCGAGCTGCGGCAGGAGCATTTTCTGTGGGCGAAGGACCTGAGCTCCTACGACGAGTTCCTGCATCTGCCGTTCAAGATTCCGTTCTACGGCGACCACGTGTCGCTCTTCACGCTCCTGATGACGGCCTCCACGATGGTGCTCACGTGGCAGAACAACCAGACCGCTGCGATGCAGGGGCCGATGAAGTTCTACTCGTACCTGATGCCGCTCATCTTTATGTTCGTGCTCAACGACTTCGCCGCCGGCCTGACCTGGTACTACCTCGTCTCGAACCTCGTCACGCTCGGCCAGCAGACTGTGATTCGCCGGATGGTCGATGATAACTCGCTCCGCGCCAAGCTCGAAGCTAACCGGGTGAAGCACCAGGCCAACCCCGAAAAGAAGAAGGGCGGCTTCCAGGCCCGCCTCGCCGAAGCGATGAAAACCGCCCAGGAAACGGCTCAGGCACAGAAAGAAGCCCAGGCGCGGGGGAAGAAGTAGGCGAACGCCACCACGTAACCGGGGGCCTGCCGTGTTTGGTGTAA
>JANPLI010000146.1:0-24987 GCA_031426455.1 Hymenobacteraceae bacterium
TTTTTTTGGGTTGTTTTTTGTTTTTTTTGTGTGGGTTTTTGGGGTGGGGGTTTTTGGGTTGGGGGTTTGGGGTTTGGGTTTGGGGGTTTGGGGGTTGGGGTTTTGGGGGTGGGGTTTGGGGGTTTGGGGCTTGGGGCTTGGGGCTTGGGAGGAAGCCATTGGCACCCGGCTGAACGCCGAGGAACGCAGATCGCTCATCCGTCCCCATCCGCGTTTATCCGCGTTCCATTACCGTCATTCAGCCCCCCAAGCGGCGGCGGTAGTAGTTTCGGCCATCCCTTTACTGCTGTTATGTCCCCCGCCGACTTCCTGACCCGCTGGCAAGCCTCCGGCGGTGCCGAGCGCGCCAACTACGTACCGTTCCTCCACGAGCTGACCGCCCTGCTGGGCGTGCCGCCGCCCGATGCCGTCACCGACGACCCCGCCACCGATGCCTACGTGCTGGAAAAGCCCGTGACCTTCAACGACGGCGCCGGCAAGAAATCCACCGGCCGCATCGACCTCTACAAGCGCGGCTGCTTTGTGCTGGAAACCAAGCAGGGCACCTCCTCGCCCGACGAACAGCAGGCCGCCGACCGCGCCGAGGCCGCCGCCCTCGGCCACGGCCCCACCGCCAATGCCAAGCGCCGCAAAGGCCACGCCCTGCGCGGCACCGCCAAGTGGGAGCAGATGATGACCCAGGCCTACAACCAGGCCCTGGGCTACGTCCGGGCCCTGCCGCCCACCGAGCCGCGCCCGCCCTTCGTGGTGGTGGTGGACGTGGGCTTCTGCTTCGACCTCTACGCCAACTTCTCCGGCGTGCCCGATGCCTACGTGCCCTTCCCCGACCCGCGCGCCGCCCGCATCCGGCTCGACCAACTCACCGCCGAACCCACGCGCACGCTGCTCGGCCGCCTCTGGACCGACCCCGCCGCCCTCGACCCCAGCCGCGCCGCCGCCCGCGTGACCCGCGCGCTGGCCCAACGCCTGGCGGTGCTCAGTGCCCAGCTCGAAACCGCCGGCCACGGCTCCGACGTGGTGGCGCAGTTCCTGATGCGCTGCCTGTTCACGATGTTCGCCGAGGACGTGGCGCTGATTCCGAAGGGCTCGTTCACGCGCCTGCTGACGGATTACGTGGACGACCCCGACGCCCGCCAACACCTGCCCGATGCCCTGCAAAACCTCTGGCAACGGATGGACACCGGCGGCTTCTCCGGGGAGCTGAAAGCCCGCATCCGCCGCTTCAACGGGCGCCTCTTTCACCAGGCCACGGCCCTGCCGCTGAACGAACCCCAGATCCGGCTGCTGCTCGAATCGGCCCGCGCCGACTGGACCACCGTCGAGCCGGCCATCTTCGGCACCCTCCTCGAACGCGCCCTCGACCCCGCCGAACGCCACCGCCTCGGCGCCCACTACACGCCTCGCCGCTACGTGGAGCGCCTCGTGCTGCCCGCCGTGCTCACGCCCCTGCGCGCCGAGTGGGCCGCCGCCCAGGCCGCCAGCGCCCAACGCGCCGAAGAAGGCGATGCCAAAGGCGCCCAGCAGGAACTGGTGAAATTCCTGCGCCGCCTGACCTCGGTGCGGGTCCTGGACCCCGCCTGCGGCTCCGGCAACTTCCTGTACGTGACCCTCGAACACCTCAAACGCCTGGAAGGCGAGGTGCTCACGGCCCTGGAACGGATGAAGGTGAGCGGCCTGCTCGACCTGGGCGGCGCCACCACCGTCTCGCCGCGCCAACTCCTGGGCCTGGAGCTGAACCCGCGCGCCGCCGCCATCGCCGACGTGGTGCTGCGCATCGGCTACCTCCAGTGGCACCTGCGCACCCACGGCCCCACCGACCTGGCCGAGCCGCTGCTCGACTCGTTCCAGAACGTCCAGAACCGCGATGCGCTGCTTGACGAAAGCCCAAAAATTTTCGAATCGTCAAGCAAGTTGCTTGACGAAGGCCCAAAAATTTTCGAATCGTCAAGCAACATGCTTGACGATGACCCCAAAATTTCCGAATCGTCAAGCAAGTTGCTTGACGAAGGCCCGCGATTTTCCTAATCGTCAAGCAACTTGGTTGACGAAGGCCCCAAAATTTCCGAATCGTCAACCAAGCGGCGCTACACCCCCGCCGAATGGCCCGAAGCCGACTTCATCGTCGGGAACCCGCCGTTCGTGGGGGCCAGCCGGATGCGCGACGCCCTCGGCGACGCCTACACCGAGGCGCTGCGGCAGACCTACGCCGGGCGGGTGTCCGATTCGTCGGACCTGGTGATGTACTGGTGGCAGAAAGCCGCCGAACTCGTGGCGGCGGGGCAGGTGGAGCGGTTTGGGTTCATCACCACCAACTCGCTGCGGCAGACCTTCAACCGGCGGGTGCTGGCGCCTTTTCTGGAAGGCGAGGCGCCGGCCCTCACCCTGACGCTGGCCGTGCCCGACCACCCGTGGGTCGATGCCGCCGATGGCGCCGCCGTGCGCGTGGCCTTCACGGTGGCCGAACGCGCCGCCCCCGGCCGCCCCGAAGGCGAGCTGCTGACCGTGACCCGCGAAGTAGTGGCCGAAGGCGAAGACGCCGCCGACGTGACCTTCCGCACCCAAGCCGGCCGCATTCAGGCGGATTTATCGATTGGGGCGGACCTGGATGCCGTGGTGGCGCTGCAAGCCAACGGGGGCTTGGCCAACCGGGGCGTCCAGCTTTTCGGCGCGGGCTTCATCGTGACGCCCGCTGACGCCCAAACGCTGGGTTTGGGTACCGTGCCGGGACTAGACCAGCACCTTCGGCGCTACTACAATGGCCGCGACCTGACCGATAAGCCGCGTGGCGTGTTGGTGATCGACTTGTTCGGGCTGAAAGCGGATGAGGTGATCGACCGCTTTCCGGCCGTGTATCAGCACGTATTCGAAAAGGTAAAGCCGGAACGCGACCAGAATAACCGAGCGACCTACCGCAATAACTGGTGGTTCTTTGGTGAACCCCGGAAAGAAATGCGCAAAGCCCTCACCGCCCTCCCGCGCTACATCGCCACCGTCGAAACGGCGAAGCACCGGCTGTTTCAGTTTCTGGACGCCGACGTGCTGCCGGATAACAAGCTCGTGGTCATTGCGCTGGATGATGCCTACGCGCTGGGGGTGTTGAGTAGCCGCAGCCATCAGGTGTGGGCACTGGCTACGGGCAGCCATCTGGGCGTCGGCAACGACCCGGTGTATGTCAAGTCGCGCTGCTTCGACCCCTTCCCCTTCCCCGCCGCCACCGAGGCCCAGCGCGCCGACATCCGCAAGCTGGCCGAGCAGCTCGACGTTCACCGCAAGCGGCAGCAGGCGGCCCACCCCACGCTCACGCTCACGGACCTCTACAACGTGGTCGAGAAGCTGAAGGCGGGGCCGATGGCGAGTCTTGAGCCGCCCCTGACGCCCAAAGAGCAAACCACCCACGAACACGGGTTAGCCGCCGTGGTGCGGGAGCTGCACCGCCAGCTCGACGCCGCCGTAGCCGCCGCCTATGGCTGGCCCACCGACCTGCCGGAAGCCGAAGTCCTCACCCGCCTCGTGGCCCTCAACGCCGCCCGCCAGCAGGAGGAGCAGGCTGGGCAAGTGCGCTGGCTCCGGCCCGCCTACCAGGCGCCGGAGGCTACGCAATTAGGAATGAGGAAGGAGGAATTAGGAATGGGCCTCACGACGCACGACCTCGCACTTCGCACCTCGCACCTCGAACCTACCCCGTGGCCCACGGCCCTGGCCGAGCAGGCCCTCACCGTGCGCGCCCTGGTGCAGCAGGCCGCCGCTCCGCTCACCGTCGAGGCGCTGGCCGCCCGGTTCCGGGGCGCCGGCCCGGCTAAAGTCCGCCCGCTGCTGGAAACCCTGGTCGGCCTGGGGCAATTGCGCCTCACGGAAGGCGGCGCTTACGCGGTGTAGGTTTTTTAGGTGCGAAGTGCGAGGTGCGAAGTGCGAAGTTTTTTAGGTGCGAAGTGCGAAGTGCGAGGTGCGAGGTCCTGGGCCTTGGCTCCGCTAAATCAGCGGATTTTACGGCGTACGGGGCATAACTGTAGGTCGGCGCCGGGATTAAAGGTAACTTTGGTTTTTATCGGGCGTACTGGTTGGCGGACTTATCTCTCAATCTCATCTCGTTCGCTTTCCGCGAATCCACTGAATGGAAGACCACGTTCTGCCCCCTTACTTCGACCTACTCAACCGGCTCCTGCCCGACCATCTGCAGCGCAACAAGCGCATCCTGAAACTGCTCAGCGCCTCGCACGATGAGATGGTGGACGCCGAAGAAGCGGTGGTGCTGCTCCAGATTTACCGCCGCTTTATGCAGGTGTTGTTGGTCAACAACCCGGACCCCCTGCTCACCGAGCGCATCAAAGACGCCTTCGTGACGGCTGTCACCGACGTGGGCGCCACCCTGGGCAGCGCCACCGCCAAAGCCTTCGAAGACAAGCGAAATTAGGGGTGTTCGTTGTTGGTTGTTCGTTGTTCGTTTTTGGTTGAACCGCTTTAGGACTAACCAAAAACCAAACGCTCTTACCGGGAGATGGACGGATGATTCTGAGACGGCTTCGTGCGGCCCCGATGGGGATATCGTTCGGTAGCCATGGTGTTTTTTAGGGGTAACCGGCGGTCCCGAAGGGACTACCTTCCCGGCGGCTGGTAGTCCCTTCGGGACCGCCTTCTTTTTGCTAAATGTCTCAACTACCGAATGGTAGTCCCGTCGGGACCATTGGCTCTCCACCTGCGCTAGCTCAGCCCCGTCTCCAAACCTAATCGCAATGCGTATGTCATCCGTCTGATTCCCGGTAAGAGCGAAACCAAAAACCAAAAACCACTACCCGGCTGTCAGCGCCGGTTCGGCCCGCGCGGCGCGGTACTGCACCAGCGCCCGTTGGCCCAGCAGCCGGAACACGACGGGCGTCACCACCACGTCGAGCAGCGTCGAGGACAGCAGCCCGCCCAGAATGACGACCGCCACGGGGTACAGGATTTCCTTGCCGGCGGCGGTGGCGTCCAGCGTCAGGGGCACGAGCGCCAGGGCCGCCACCAGCGCCGTCATCAGCACCGGCACGAGGCGTTCGAGGGAGCCGCGGATGATCATTTCGTCGGAGAAGGGTTCGCCCTCCTGCTCCAGCAGGTGCAGGTAGTGCGAGATCATCATAATGCCGTTGCGCGAGGCGATGCCCGTGAGCGTGATGAACCCCACCAGCGACGCAATGCTGAGCGTGCCGCCCGTGAGCGCCACGGCCGCCACGCTCCCGATGAGCGCCAGCGGAATGTTCAGCATCACCTGCCCGACGAGCCACCACGAGCGGAAATGGACAAACAGCACCAGCGCGATGCCCAGGAACGCGCACAGGCTGAGCCACCCGATCCGGGTGCTGGCCTGCTGCTGGCTTTCGAACTGCCCGCCGTAGGTGAGGTAGTAGCCGGCCGGCAGCGGTACCTGCGCCCGGACCTGCTGCTGCAGCTCGCGGACGGTGCTGCCCAGGTCGCGGCCGGCCACGTTGAGCGAGAGCGCGATGCGCCGCTGGGTTTGTTCGTGGTTGAGGGTGTTGGGGCCGGGTTCGTCGCTCAGTTCGGCCACCGCGCTGACGGGCACGAAGCCGCCGTCGGGCGTCGCGAGGCGGGCCGCGCCGATGGCGGCCACGCTCTGGCGGAGCGAGTCGGGCAGTTTCACGACCAGCTCAAAGCGCCGCTGCCCGTCGAGGATATGCGACACGACGGTGCCCTGAAACAGGGTTTGCAGGTCCTGCACCACGCGGCCCTGCTCCAGGCCAAAGGCGCGCACGGCGTCGGGGCGCAGCCGGATCAGCAGTTGCGGCACCTGCACCTGTTTTTCGATTTGCAGGTCCACCACGCCCGGCACCGTCGCGGCCACCGCCCGCACGGCGGCGGCGTAGCGGCGCAGCTCGGGCAGGTCGTTGCCGAAAACCTTGATGGCCACCTGCGCCCGCACCCCGCTCAGCAGGTGGTCGAGGCGATGGCTGATGGGCTGGCCGATGTTCACAGTCACGCCGCGCAGCACGGCCAGCCGTTCGCGCAGATCGGCCAGGACGACGGCTTTCGGGCGCGGCGCGCGGTGTTCCTGCTCCAGTTCATCGGCGGTTTTGAAGGCCACTTCGATCTCCGAGTTATTGACGGATTCGGCGTGCTCGTCCAGCTCGGCGCGGCCGGTGCGGCGGGCGGTGTACGCCACCTCGGGCACGGCGAGGAGTTGCTTTTCGGCCAGTGTCCCCAGGCGGTTCGATTCGGTCAGCGACGTACCCGCCGGGGCCGAGAAATTGACCGTCACCGACCCCTCGTTGAAGGCCGGCAGAAACTCGGTGCCGAAGAACGGTACGGCCGCCGTCGCACTCACCAGCAGCGCCGCCGTGACGCCCAGCACCCGGCGGGGGTGGCGGAAACCGAACGCCAGCAGGCGCCGGTCGCGCGCTTTGAGCCAGCGGATAAGGGGGGTTGTTGGTTGCTCGTTGGTCGCTGTTGGTTGCTCGTTGTTGGTTGGTCGCTGGTCGTTGCTGGTGGCTTGTTTTCGCAGTAGATAGTAGCAAAGTACGGGCGTGACGGTGAGCGACACGACCAGCGACGCCGCGATGCTGGTGATGTAGGCCACGCCCAAGGGGGCGAAGATGCGCCCTTCCATCCCCGAAAGCGCAAAGAGCGGCAGGAAGACCAGCACCACGATGAGGGTGGCGTACACGATGGAATTCCGGACTTCGGAACTGGCCTCGTAAATGACCTGGAGGGCGGGCCGGGGCACCGGTAGCGTCTGGTTTTCGCGCAGCCGCCGGAAGACGTTCTCCACGTCCACGATGGCATCGTCCACCAGTTCGCCGATGGCAATCGCCAGCCCGCCGAGCGTCAGGGTGTTGATGGAAAGGCCCGCCACCCGAAACACCAGGGCCGTCATCAGCAGCGAGAGCGGAATGGCCGTGAGCGAGATGAGCGTCGTGCGCCAGTTGAGCAGGAACACCAGCAGCACCAGCACGACCAGGATGGCGCCGTCGCGCAGGGCCTCTTCCACGTTGGTGAGCGCGTGTCCAATGAACTCGGCCTGTTGAAAGAGGCGGGTGTTGAAGCGCACGTCGGGCGGCAGTGCGGGCTGTAGGTCGGTCAGAGCCGCTTCCACGGCGCGGGTCAGGTCGAGCGTACTGGCGCCGGGCTGCTTTTCGATGCTCAGGATCACGGCGGGCTGGCCGTTCACGCTGCCGTCGCCGCGTTTGAAGCGCGCCCCGAAGCGCACGGCGGCCACCTGCCGCACCGTGATGGGGGAACCGGCGCGGTAGCCCACCACCAGGTCTTCGATTTCCGCCACGGTCCGGAGCCGGCCCACGTTGCGGATCAGCACCTCGGAGCCGTTGCGGTCGAAGAAGTTGCCGGTAGTGTTCTGGTTGGCGCGGCGCAGGGCGTCGGTCACCTGTTCCACCGTCAGGCCCACAGCTTGCAGGCGCGGCAGGTCGAGCAGCACCTGATACTGCCGCGACTCGCCGCCGATGGGAATGACCTGCGCAATGCCCGGAATGCTCAGCAGCCGCTGCCGGACGGTGTAGTCGGCCAGGGTGCGGAGGTCGGCGGCCGACGTTTTGAGGTGCGAAGTGCGAGGTGCGAGGTGCGACGTGCTGCCAGATCGGCTGTCAGTACCTCGCACCTCGAACCTCGCACCTCGCACCTGCTCCGTCGTCATTCCAACCAGCATAATCTGGCCCATCACGCTGGAGATTGGCCCCAGTACGGGGGTGATGCCTTCGGGCAGTTGTTCCTGCACGGTTTGCAGCTTTTCGGCCACCACCTGCCGCGCCGTGAAGAGATCGGTGCCGTAGGCGAACTCCACGAACACCAGTCCCAGCCCGATGGCCGAGTTCGAGCGCACCGTTTCCACGGCCGTGGCGCCGTTGAGGGCCGTTTCGACGGGGCGCGTCACGAGGGCCTCCACTTCTTCGGGGGCCATTCCGGGGGCTTCCAGGAACACCGTCACGCGGGGCCGGTCGAGGTCGGGCAGCACGTCCACGGGCAGCCCGCGCAGCGTGACGAAGCCCGCCGCCATTAGCGCCACGGCCAGGGCCAGCGTCAGCAGCCGGTTTTCAAGCGCCAGACGGATGATGCGGTCGAGCATTTTTTAGTTTTTGGTTTTTGTTTTTTAGTTTTTGGTTTTTAGTTATAAAACCAAACCCCCAACGCACGCCCCCCAACCCCCGACAACCTCAACCCTAAATCCCAACCCCAACCCCTAAACCCCTCAGGGCAAACGCACGAAGGGATAATGCCCTTTCGGTAGCGGGCGTAGCGGGTCCCGGAGGGACCACCTTCCGGTAGAAAAGGCCGGTTTTGAGCAATTTTGTGGTCCCGTGTTCAAGACTCACAACCGGGACTACCTGCGTCGGGCCACACGGCTCGTCTAGGGGACCAAAAGCTTCGTGCGTTTGCCCTGAACGCCCCAGCCCCTAAACCCCAAACCCTAAACCCTAAACCCCAAACCCTAAACCTCACTCCGGCAGGTGGAGCGTCATTCCGGAGGCGAGGGCCAGCGAATCGACGTGCGCCGCGAACGCCTGCTCGGCGGGGCGCACGTGCAGGTGGCTTTCGCGGGTATGGTGCGTGAAAATGGTTTTGTGATCGTGCGAGAAGAAGCCCAGCAGCTCCACGGCCTGCCCCGCGTAGTGGCCCTTCACGGCGTACTGCTTGTGGCTGGCCATCGTGTGTTCGGTGGCGGGGCGGGGCCAGTCCATCACGTGCCACGCCACCCGGGCGGGCTTGCCCGTCAGGCGGAAGGCCAGCGCGCGGGTGGTGTCCAGTCCGGCCCGGTGGGCGGCGCGGGCCACGAAGTGTTCGAGCGCGCCCAGGTCGCGGAGGCCCGCTGGTACCGGCACCGCCTGCCAGCGCGCGACCCGGCTCGTGACCAGCAGCGCAGCGCGGCCCCGCATTCCGGTCGTGCTGGTGGTCAGGCGCTTGGCCTGATCCTTCACCCGTGTGGTGGCCGCCTGCCCATCCAGAATCAGCAACTCCCCGTCCAGCCCCTCGGCTACGCCCAGGCCGTAGAGGTGCGCCGGGGCCAGCGTGTCGAGGGCCACGTGGGCGCTCAGGTCGTGGCCCATCATAAAGTTTTTCATCGCGCCGTACACCCGCACGGCGGGCGCCGGGAGCGCGGCAGGCGCGGCAGCCAGCGTGAGCGCGAGCAGGCCAGCCGCCAGCCATTTCGGAAAGGAGTTGATCGGGGGCATCGGAGCTTATTGATTGAGGTACACGGACTTCACCTGGTAGGTATTTCGGCTCACCACGCGCTCGCTACCCGTCAGGCCATCGAGAATGGCGGTCTGGTGTTCGTCGCCCGTTCCCACCCGCACGAAGCGCAGCCGGAAAACTTCAGGCGCCGGGTGCAGGAAAACTGCCGGCTGGCCGTTCACGTCAGTCAGGGCCGACGTTGGCACCACTAATTGCGGCGTGGCGGCGCGGGTTTGCACCCGCACCAGCACCCGCTGGCCCACGCGCAACGGCGCGGCAGCGGTCGTATCGGTCAGGGCCAGCACGAGCAGGCGGGCCTGATTCGTCGGGTTCACCACGTTGCTGATCGTCACGCGCCGGGCGGCGCGCCCGGCCCCGGTGGCGCCGGCGCCGGGCAGGTTCTCGACCGTGAACCGGGCGGCGTCGCTTCCGTCAGCCCCGAGGGCAAGCACATCGTCGGCGAATACCTGCGCTTCCACCGCCAGCCGGGCGGGGTTGATGATGCGCAGCAGCTCCTCGCCGGCCGCTACCTGCTGCCCGGCGGCAAACGCAAAAACATCGACGACGCCACTGACCGGCGCCCGGAGCGTGACGCGCGGCGACTGCCCGGTGGTCAGGGCAGCATTCTGCCGGGCCTGCTGTAGCCGCAGCCCGGCGGCGATCACATCCTTGCGGGCGGCAATGTCGGCGATGCTTTGCAGCCGGCGGTATTCCTGCTCGGCGGCGCGCAGCTCGGCCTGGGCATTGGCGCGGCCCGTGGCCAGCCCAAGCTGCTCCGGCGCGGCGAGGGTCTGGTCGAGGACCGCGAGGGCCTGCCCGGCCCGTACCGCCTGCCCCACGCGCACCTGGAGCGATACGAGCCGCCCCGCCTGCGGCGCCACCACGCGTCCTTCGGCGCCGGGCGCGGCCGTGACGGTGCCCAGCAGCGTACGGCGGGTGCGCAGGGTGGTGGTCGTGACCCGCTCGGTGCGAATGTCAAACAGAAATTGACTTTCCTTTGGGAGCGCCACGTCGTCGGGGGCCCCGCTGGCGGCGGCTTTCGGGGCGCCGCCGGGGTTTTCGCCGTGGTCTTCGCCGTTGTGGGCGAAAGCCGGTAACAGGGTCAGGAGCAGCAGCCCCATCGCCGTTCTTTTAGCACAGATTGGCACGGAGTTACGCGGATTTTTGGGAGGAAAAAAGCCGACGGCGCAGCAGCAGGGCGGTGAGCACGACGCCGAGTGCCACCCCGCCCAATGCCACCCCGGCCGTGCGCCACGTCAGCCAGGAGCCGGCGGCGTGGTCATCGTCACCGTGGTCATCGTCGGCGCCGGCCGTTTGGGGCAGTAGTTTGCCTACTTCCACGGGCCGCAGCAACAGCAGATCGGCCCGGCCGTCGGGCGCCACCACCTGCGCGGCGAGGCTGGTGGGGCGGTTCGCGGGGAAGGTGCCGGTCAGGCGATAGTCGCCGGGCGCGGTTTCGGTGGCCGTCAGGCGTACGGTGGGTGCTTCGGTGGTGGTCAGCGTCAGCCGGGCGCCGTGGATGGGGCGGTTGGTGGCGAAGTCGGCCACGAACAGGCGCAACGTGGCCAGCTCGCCAGCCCGCAAGGGTTCGTAGCGAAGCACCAGTTCGAACTGCTCGGAGACGGCGGCCGTGGTGAAATAGCGCGCACCGGGCGCGGGGGCCGCCGCCGCCGGTCCGTGGTCTTCGCCATTGTGGGCGCGGGCGGGGAGGGGGCCGACGAGTACCGTCATCAGCCCCGCCATCAGCACCAGCCACCGCCAGGGGGCCGGCTTGCTGCGGATGGTCATCGGCTTACTGCTTCGTGTTTTGGTCATTGTCCCTGCAGAAAATCAAGTTGAATCAGCGCCTGCCGGTAGCCACGCACGGCGTCGAGGTAGTCGGCCCGGATCTGGGCCGCCTGTTGCAGGCTCTGGATCAGCACGTAATAACTCACGTCGCCGGCCCCAAAAAGCCGCTGCGCCGTGCGGGCGATGGTGGCGGCCTGGGGCAGCCCGGTCTGGGCGTAGTAGCGCAGCGTGGCCGCCAGCTTACGGGCGTCGGCCACGGCCTGCACCAGCTCGCGCCGGGTGTCGAGCAGGGTGGTGGCCCGGCCGGCCTCGGCGGCCCGGAGCCGGGCTTCGGCGGCGCGGTTCTGCGCCCGGTACTGCCAGAAGTAGAGCGGCAGGCTGAGGCCCCCCTGCAGCCGGGCACCAAACGGGGCCCCGCGCTCGCCCTGGTTGAGGTAGCCCACCGTGATGCCCGGCAGGGCGCGGGCACGGGTCAGGCGGCGGCTCAGCTCGGCCACGGTCACGGCGCGGGCGGCCAGCGCCAGGGCGGGCACCTGGCCCAGCGCGGCCGTGTCGATACCGTCGATACCGTAGGCGCCGTCGAGGGCCGTCAGCCGCAGCGTATCAGCCAGCGGGGTGGCGGCGGGCTGGGTCAGGTTGGTGCCGGTCGTCAGCGTCGCCGCGTCAGCCCGATTCAGCAGCAGCGCCAGGCGGCGTTGGGCCGTGGTGCGGTCGGCGGCGGCCTGCCGCACGCGGTTGGTTGCCTGTCGGGCTTCGGCACCGGTACTGAGCCGCTGCAACGCGTTCACCTCGCCGGCCGCGTACAGGCGTTCCGAGGTAGCCGCCAACGCGCGGGTCAGGCTATCCTGAGTCTGGAGTTGCCGCAGGCGGGCTTCGGCGAGCTGCAAGTCGAGGTACGCCAGCCGCGTATCGCGCCGCACGGTATGGCGCGCCAGGGCGCCGTACTGCTCGGCCAGCGCAACCTGCCCCCGCGCCAGCCGGCCCTGCCGGGCGTACACGGTCGGAAACTCAAACGTCTGTTGCCCACCGACCGCGAAGAAGCCGTTGCCGGGGTTCTCCACGATCACGCCGGGGTTGACGAGCGAAAAGCTCGCCCGGCGCAGCGCGGCCTGCTCCCGGACGCCCTCGGTGGCCTGCCGCACGGCCGGCGCCACCCGCAAGGCCCCGGCCACGGCGGAGTCGAGGGAAAGCGGCGCGACCGGCGGGGCCGTCTGGGCACGACCGGTCAGGGGCAGGACCAACAGTCCCGCCCCGACCAGCAGTCCGCGCCGCCCGATTCCGCGCATCGCGGTCACGTATTTTTCACCAGGTCCATTCCGCACACCGGGCATTTGCCGGGCTGGTCGCTGGCGCTGCCCGCACACTTCATCGGGCATTCGTAAGCGGCTGCCTGGGGGGCACGGGTGGTGTCGGCGGGGGTAGTCGGGGCCGGGTTGCCGTCCGGGGCGGTCGTGGCCGCTGCTTCGGTGGCAGTGGTATTGGTGGTGGTTTCGGCTTTGCGGTCGCAGCCACTCAGCAACAGGGTACTGGCCGTAGCCAGCGAAAACAGGAGCTTCTTCATCGGAGCAAGGGAAACGGGTTAAAAAAAACTTAAGTGGTCGACCAGAAATTATCTAGCCTTTGGCCTTCTTTTTTTGCTTGTTTTTCAGCGGATTAGCTTGCAGCTTGTAACTGACTACTTAGCTGGCAGCCCCGGCCGGGGCCACGTTCACGACAAAGTCGGCCGTATGAATGGCCCCGCCGTGGTTGAACTGCAGGAAGACCCGGTAGCGCCCGGCCTGTTCGAACTGCGTATGGAAACCCACGGCCGGCCCTTTGTCGGGCTGATCCTGCGGATGCACGTGCAGGTACTGCTTCGTGTCCTCGGAGATGATGACCATATGCCCCAGCGCGCCGAGGTAGTGGCCGAGGTCGGTCACGGGCTGGCCGTTGCGCGTGATGGTCGTCTTCACGGCCAGCGAGGCGCCCACCGTGGCGGGTTGGTCAAACGACAGTTCCGCCGCGTAGCCGTCGGCGCTTTTCCAGGTCATCACGTCCTTGTCGAACTTGACGGCCGGGCGCTTCGGACCGCTCACCGTCACGTCCTGCCGGCCGAGCTGGTGGCGGTCACCGTCGGGCGTATAGTCCTGGAACAGCACGTAGTCGCCGCCGGTCTTGAAGGTGAACGTCTGGTTATAAGCGCCATCGGCCCCGAAGGTGGGGTGCTCGTGGAAGAACTCGCTCAAGTCGCGGCGCACGATGATGAGGTGTATTTTCTTCTCGTGGACCAGCGCCAGCGGCACGGGTGCGTCGGGCGCGGCCTTGTCCAGGGGCCGGAAGGCGAGGTTCACGGGCTTACCGGCTTCTACCGTTTCCGGCGTCTTCGTGAGGATCATCTCGAACGTACGGCCGGAGCCAGCCACGTTATCGGTGTGTTCCAGGTGCATCCCGCACTTGGGGCAGGTGCCGGGCTGGGCGCTCGTCACCTCCGGGTGCATCGGGCACTGGTAAAGGTGCGTCCCGGTGTGCGTAGCGGCGGGTGGGTTGGTTGAGCCGGTATCGGTCGTTTTGGGGGTCGAATCGGTTGAGCAGGCGGCGAGGTTTAGTACCAGGGCGGCCCACGTCAGTCCGGCGAGCAGAAGGCGAGGCATTGCTTGAGGGGGGGGGAATAAAATGAAAAGAAAACCGGGGCCGCCGCGCCGCGGGGCGCTTTGCCGGTCGGGGTAGCCATCGGTCTGTGATGCGCTACTCCGCGCAGGGCCTCCCATCGGGGCGGCCCTGCGCGCTCCTGTCGCCCACGGCTGGCGGGAACAGGGCACGAAAAAAGGTCCGCCCCGCGCCGGGCATAGCCGGGCGGGCGCGAACCTGTTCAGGAACGAACGATCAAACGAGGAGCGAGTGCAGGAAGACCCGGAGGTCCGGAATCTTGGGCGGCAGGTGGTGCGGGGGCACCAGCCGCACGGCCAGGGTGCAGTCCCAGGTGCCTGCCCACCGGGCGGGCGGCCCATCGGGGGCGCCGGGCGGCAGGTCGAGGGCCGGCACCCCGTCTTTGAGCAGCTTCGTGAGCGGCCCATCGGGTACGGCGGCCCACTTGGCGGCCTTTTCGTGGGCGCAGCAGTCGGCTTTTTTCGAGGACTTACCCGTCGTTTCGGCCCCTGACTTTGCCTTTTGGGCGCAGCAGCTATGCGGTGCCCCTTTCGGGGAGGCTGCCACGGCCAGCACCCCACCCGGGCCGTGCATCGGGCCGCACCACACCGCGCACAGGCTCAGCAGCCCCAGCGCGCTCCCGAAGAGGGCGAGCAGCGCAAAGGCCGTAACGCGGCACTGATGGCGGGTGAAAGTGAACATCGGCGGGGCTGAGTAACGGCAAAGGTAGCGGGCGGGGTTCGGGGTGGTGAGCTATTCTTAATGGGGGCAAACGCCCGAAATGGTGCTGCTGAGGCCGTTTTGCTTTGTCAGGTGCCGAATTGTATAAGCTGATAGGCGGAATCGTGCAAGCTGGGTGAGCTTTGGTTTACTCTCCTTCGACCGAAGTCAACACCCAAATGCGTTTGAGGGGAATGAGCGCCCGCATTTCCTCTTCAAGCTGATCGTAGTGCTGCAACAACTCGCGAATGATCTCGCGTTGGCCCCATAGCCGGATAGAAAAGAACCGTTGTGGGCGTAGCTTTTCAACCGATTGCTTGAAGCCCTGCCAGGAAATCAGGATTCCGTGTTCAGCACTGAACTGCTTCACAACACCTTCCAACTCGCTGACAGCCTTTGTGTCTGCCGGTGCCCCGGTTTTGATCTGAATGCAAAGGCGAGGTTGCCCGAAGCCGAAGGGCTGCGGCCCAGCCAGGATGTCAACGCCGCCATCAGGTCCTGGCGGCGACACGTACGTTTCGTAGCCCTTAGCTCGAAAAATGGCATCAATCAGGTTAGCCATTGCGTGCCCTTTAAACTTACTGGTCAGAAACTGACTGATCTGAGTTTCCGCGAGGTAGTTAATGTCAACATCTTCAGGTGGATTATCCCCGTTTTCCCCACCCGTAATATGGATGTTTATTGAGGACTTTTTTCCGGGTGGCAATGGCTTCCACTCGTTGGCGGCCAAGGCGTTAATGTGCGCTTCAGCGTTATTCTTTTGGACGCGGCAAATGGTTAAAGCGGATCCAAAGGAGTAGATAATGGCTGGATCAAAATGCTTTTCGTCTCGCGGTAGATCAATCTTCAACCATTCCACCGCCCGGTAATGGTAAAACGGGTTTGGCCCTTTTGGCACGTGGATGTACCCACCCGCTATGCGTCCCACATGAACGACCGGCTTGTACTTGCTGGGTAGCACTACCCAATCACCAATCTGCATTTCGTGGACAAAGGGCCAGATTTGGCTGCGCCACGCGATCAGCGTCTTGTGTTTAGCATCCGGGTAAAGGCTTGCCAATCGTGCCTGCATCTCCTCTTTGGTGTCGATAGTAGTCAGGTTGTCGGCAAGAAAATCCCACGTCAGGTACACCCGCTTCCCCTCTAAGAATTTAGATTCGTATTCACCTTTCTTGCCCGCTCTGACTAGCCAGATTGCCATTTTCGTCGATGTATTTTAAGGCAAGTTAAGCTGCTGTGCCGTCGCCGCCGAATCTTACAACCCCTGCCGCCTAATCCCGCACCCCTGCCGGGTACCAATCAGCCGTTCCACCGGGTTGTTTTGCAGCCGGAAAGCCGGGGCGCCTGCCGGTGCCTGTTTCCTGCTTTCCGACTCCCGATAATGACTTCCGCTGAACCTACTATCACCCCCACCAGCACGGCCACGTTGCCCATCGAAGGGATGACGTGCGCCTCGTGCGCCAACTTCGTGCAGCGCGCCCTGACCAAGACGCCCGGCGTGCGCACGGCATCGGTCAACTACGCCACCGAGAAGGCCACCATCGAGTTCGACCCGGCCGCCGTTAGTCCCGCCGACCTGCGCGCCGCCGTCGAGGGCGCTGGGTACGCCGTCGGGCCGGAACCGGCGGCGCCCGCCCGCCCGGCCGATACCTTAGCCAATACCCCAACGGATACCCCGGCCAGCGCGGCCACTCTACCTGCCATCGGGTCGGGTGCGGTCGCCGATACAGTCGATACAGCCGATACCCGCAAGGCTGCCGCGTACGCCGCCCTCCAACGCCGTTTCGGCGTAGCTGCCGTGCTCACGGCCCTTGTGATGCCGCTTTCGATGCTGGCGATGACCGACTGGCTGATGACGCAGGTGCCGATGGCGCTGCTCAACTGGGGGCTGCTCGTACTCACGCTGCCGGTGCTGCTGTACAGCGGGGGGCCGTTCTATGAGGCGGCCTGGAAGACCTTTCGCCACCGCACCGCCACGATGGACACGCTCGTGGCCCTGGGCACGGGCGCGGCGTTTCTGTACAGCCTGCTCGCCACCGTGGCGCCGGACTGGCTGACCCGCCAGGGCGTACCGGCCGGGGTGTACTACGACACCACGGGCACCATCATCACGCTCATTCTGCTCGGCAAACTGCTGGAAGCGCGGGCCAAGGCGCAAACCGGCGAGGCGATCCGGAAGCTCGTCGGGCTGGGCGCCAAAACGGCCCGCGTGGTGCGGGCGGACGGCGCCGAGGTGGAGGTCGCCATCGGTGAGCTGCAGCCCGGCGATGAAGTAGCGGTGCGCCCCGGCGAGAAGATCGCCACCGACGGCGTGGTGCTCAGCGGGGCGTCGGCCGTGAACGAGGCGATGCTGACGGGCGAGAGTCTGCCGGTCGGGAAGGCGGCCGGCGACCCGGTTTTCGGGGCCACCCTCAACACCACGGGCGCGCTGCGCTTCCGGGTCACGAAGGTGGGCGCCGACACCCTGCTGGCCGGCATCGTGCGCCTCGTGGAAGACGCGCAGGGGTCGCGGGCGCCCGTTCAGCGGCTGGCCGACCGGGTGAGCAGCGTGTTCGTGCCGGTGGTGGTGGTGATCGCGCTGCTGGCGTTCGGGGCGTGGTTCGGCCTCTCGCCCACCGGGCAGCGCCTGCCGATGGCCTTGCAGGCGTTCGTGGCGGTGCTCATCATTGCCTGCCCGTGCGCGCTGGGCCTGGCTACCCCCACCGCTATTATGGTGGGCACGGGCCGGGCCGCCGCGCGCGGCATCCTGATCCGGTCTGCCGAAGCCCTCGAACGGGCCTACGCCGTGGATACGGTGCTGCTCGACAAAACCGGCACCCTCACGAAGGGCGAGCCCGCCGTGACCGACTTTTTCGTGCTGCCCGGCCAGGATGCTGCCCACCTGCTGGCGCTGGCTGTCGCCGTCGAAAATCAGTCCGAACACCCGCTGGCGGCGGCCGTCGTGCGCTACGCGGGAAGTGTTGCTGGTGCCCCGTTGCTCGTTGCTGGTTCCGAACCAACAACTAAGATCGAACAACCAACAACCAACAACCAACAACTAACAACCAACAACTTCCAGGCCCATACCGGGCGCGGGGCGGGCGCCACCGTGGCGGGCCAAACCGTCCTGATCGGTTCGGAGCGACTGATGACGGAAGCCGGCGTACGGATTCCGCCGGCCGTACGCGCGGCCACTGACCGCCTGCGCGCCGCCGCCCAAACGGTGCTGCTGCTGGCAGTGGACGGGCAGGCCGTGGCCGTCTTCGGCGTAGCCGACGTGGTGCGCGCCTCGTCCGCCGACGCCGTGGCGCGCCTGCGCCGGATGGGCCTCGACGTGGTGATGCTCACCGGCGACAATGCCGCCACGGCGGCGGCCATCGCCCATCAGGTGGGCATCACGCGCTACTTCGCCGATGCGCTGCCCGCCGACAAAGCCGCTAAAGTAGCTGAGCTGCAAGCCGAGGGGCGCGTCGTGGCAATGGTCGGCGACGGCATCAACGACGCCCCGGCCCTGGCCCGCGCCGACGTAGGCCTGGCCGTGGGCGGTGCTGGCGCGGGCACCGACGTGGCCGCCGAAGCTGCCGGCATCACGCTGCTGCGCGGCGAAGTGGGCGGCGTGGCCGAGGCCATCGGCCTCTCGCGCCGCACGATGCGCGTCATCCGCCAGAACCTGTTTTTTGCCTTCATCTACAACGCCCTGGGCATCCCGCTGGCGGCGGGTGTGCTGTACCCGTTCACGGGCTGGCTGCTCTCGCCGATGATTGCCGCCGCCGCGATGGCGCTCTCGTCGGTTTCGGTGCTGACCAACTCGCTGCGGCTGCGCGGCCCGGCGTAGCCGTCGCTTTTACTCTGTTCCTGACAGATCTTTCCCAATGGTTCGTAACGGTCGGTGGCCCTGCGCTGGCCGGGGCCGTACGGCGGTCCTTCCGCTGACTGCCTAACGGTCCGGCCGCTATCGGCCTCTCTCAACGCTCCCAACGCCCTTCAATGCCTGCTCTCGCCGCCGCCCCGTCCGCTCCCGGTACGCACCGGTTTTTCATTCGGAATATGGTTTGCCCGCGCTGCGTCATTCTGGTGCGCGAAGACCTGACCCGCCTGGGTTACGAGGTGGCGGATGTCGCGCTGGGCACTGCCGATGTGGTTTTTCCCGCCGATGGCACCCCGCTGCCTGATCCGGCTCCGTTACGCGCCGTGCTGGACGAACAGGGTTTTGCGCTGCTGACCGACCCGCAGGATCAACTGGTCGAGCAGATCAAGGCCGTCGTCATCGAGCTGGTGCATTTCCCGGCCGCCGATGCCCGGGCCTACAACACCTCGCACTACCTGAGCCAACGGCTCGGCCGTGACTACCGCGCCCTGTCGCACCAGTTTTCGGTGCGGATGGGGGTGACCCTCGAAAAATACATCATCCGCCAACGGGTCGAGCGGGCGAAGGAGCTGCTCTCGTACCCCGATGGTGCCACCATCGCCGACGTGGCCGCGCAGCTCGGATACAGTTCGGCGGCGCACCTGACGAATCAGTTTCGGCAGGTCACGGGAATGTCGCCGACCGCCTTCCGGGCGCTCGGTCCCGGCAGCACCGGCCGCCAGTCGCTGGATGCCCTGGGGGGTGTTCTCCGGGAAGGCGACCGATAAGCAACCGACGCGCCCTCACCCCACATTCAGTCTTCCGTCTGTCGCTTGTCTGTCAGCGGATTGGCTTGCAGCTTACAGCTGACCGCTTAGAACTCGCTGCCCGACGACAGGTCCACCAGCTTGCCCTGTTCCAGGAGCCGGAGTTCCGCCTGAAGCGCGGGTTGGCTGGCCTGGCGCAGGGCGTCCGAGTCGAGGGTGCCCAGGTCGGGCCGGCCGGCGTTCACCCACGCGGTAAACCAAAAATTGGCCGTCGCCGCGATGGAGGCGCGCAGGCGGCGTTCCACCATCCCGTGGAGGGCCGTGTGCAGGCGCGTCGCGTAGTCCTTCGTGAAATACGGCTGGCCGTAGCGGTTCTTCTTCACGGCGCCCTGTTCGTCTTTCTCGAAGAGGTGGTCGGCCCCCACTTCGGCCCGCAGGCGCTTGTCCACGGCCAGGAGCGTGTCTTTGGCCGCGTGGCTCTCGCCGATGATGCGCCACACGTCGGCCACGGGGTCCGGCAGCAGCCGGGCTGTGGGCACCCGGAAGGGGTAGCCGTTGCCGAACATTTCCGGCAACCGCGCTTCCCAGAGGGCGTGAATGCCTTTCTGGTCAGTCAGTTGGCCGTCGTGGTTTTCGGACGTGTGCAGCGGCATATGCGCGTCGCCGAGGTAATGGCCCAGGTCGGCGGCCAGCAGTAGGATTTCGCTTTTGCGGCGGTCCTTCATTGCCTGCGTGAGCTTGGCGAACACCTCCTGAATATGCCACGGTAGGCGCCCCCGCTGATCGAGGGTGGCGGCGTCGTAGGCGGTTTTGGCGTCGTTGGGGGTGCGCGGAAACTGGTCCAGGGGCTTGCCGAACTGCTCCAGGTCGCAGTAGTGGCGTGGCCCCTCGTTCTTGTCGCCGATGACGTGCTTCCGCAGGTCGGGCACGATGGCCGCCTCCGTCAGGTAGTCCACGTGGTCGTAGAAAAAGCCGCGTAGTTCCGGGGGCAGGGCCAGCACGGCGGCGCGGTTGATGCGCGGATGCGCCCAATAGCCCCACCCGTACAACAGCGAAGGGGCCGTCGCCAGCAACAGGGCCGCCCCAAGTGCGGCCCGGCGGGCGTAAGGAAGTAAAAAACGCATCACAGGACGATGACGGGTGTAGCAGCGAAAGCAGAAGCGGAGGGAAGCGCAACCGAGGATTACCGGAAAGCCGCTTCTGTAGCGGAAACGGCCCCGTGGCGCGGTCGGGCGGGGCGGTCGCAAAGGTACGCCGCCCCCTCTGCGGGCCGGTTCGGCGCGGGGTCCGTGTTCTCCGCCCTTCCTGTCAGCAGGAAGTGCTTAGTAAATAGAGTCTTAAGCTGATTTTAGGGCGTCGTGATTTTTGCGGACGCGCTCAGACCAACGCCCGCGTCGGGTCAGGCGGAAAAGCGAGCAGTCAAGGGCAGTGCGCGGCCGTAAAAGTGTCCTACGGAAAAGCAAAAACCCCCTCAGCTTGCCGCAAAGGGGGTTTTCTGTAGAGAGGATGGGATTCGAACCCACGATGACCTTTTGGGCCATACACACTTTCCAGGCGTGCTCCTTCGACCACTCGGACACCTCTCTGCCGGCAAAGGTACGGCCCGACGGTGGTTTTTACCGCACTTTTTACGGGGTGATTTCGCCGCGCAGGTTCTGCTGAATCAGGGCGCGGCCGGCGGCTACGTCGCCGGGGGGGCATTGGGCCAGCACGAACATCAGCTTGGCAATGGCGGCTTCGGTGGTGATGTCGGCTCCGCCCACCACGCCGGCATCGCGCAAACCGATGCCGGTCGTGTAGCGGCTCTGATCGACGCGCCCTTCGTCGCACTGGCTGACGTTCAGGATCAACGCCCCCCGCGCGACAGCTTCGCGTACGGCCGTCAGCAGCCACGGGGCCGAGGGCGCGTTGCCGGAGCCGAAGGTTTCCAGCACCACGCCGCGCAGCTCCTCGTCGGCCAGCACCCGGCGCACCGCGCGCTCCGAGATGCCCGGAAAGAGTTTCAGAATCGTGACCCGCGCGTCCAGCGCCCGGTACGCCCGAAAGGGGCCGTTGGGCCGGGGCAGCAGGGCTTCGTGGTGAATTTCCAGCTCCACGCCGGCCTTGATCAGCACCGGGTAGTTTTCGCTCTTGAAGGCGTCGAAGAAATTACTTTCCACCTTTTTGCTGCGGTTGCCGCGCAGCAGTTGCCGGTGGAAAAAGATGGATACTTCCGGCACCAGCGGCGCGCCGCCCGGGGTGCGCATCGCGGCCATTTCCAGGGCCGAAAGCAGGTTCTCGCGGGCATCGGTCCGCACCAGCCCGACGGGCAGTTGCGCACCCGTGAAAACGACGGGCTTGGCCAGGTTTTCCAGCAGAAAACTCAGTGCGGACGCCGAATAGGCCATCGTGTCGGTGCCGTGGAGCACGACGAAGCCGTCGAAATCAGCATAATGCCGGGCAATCAGGGCCGCCAGTTCGAGCCAGTCGGTCACGGTGATATCCGAGGAGTCGATGGGTTCGCGGCGGCTCAGTACGGTCAGCCGGACGGCCACCTGGTGCAGCTCGGGCATCTGCTTGAGCAGCCGGCCGAAGTCGAACGGCACCAGCGTGGCGCCGTCGTGGGGGGCGTAGGCCATTCCGATGGTGCCACCGGTGTAAATCAGCAGGACGCGGGGCGCTTCGGGCGCCGCCGGGGGCGGGGGCAGGTCGTGGTAATGATATTCCAACGGATTGATTGAGAGAAGCAGCAGGGTTGGGTACGAAGGTCGGCGCCCGCGCCCGGATTTGCCCGCACCGCCGGTCGGGCTGACGTTCGGGCCACCGGTCGTTTCGCCCCAGCGCCCGGCCCGCTTTACCCTTTACGGGAGAAGGCTGGCTTCCAGGCGAAACAGCGCACGGGCGTTCTGCGACGTGACCGCCGCCACGTCGGCCACCGAATGCCCCGTCAGTTCGGCCACGCGCGCGGCCACCAGCGGCAGATAGGCCGGCTCGTTGCGCTTGCCCCGGTGCGGGACCGGCGCCAGATACGGACAATCGGTTTCCAGTACCAAATGTTCGAGGCCGATCTGGGGCAGGACGCGGTCGAGGCCACCGTTTTTGAAAGTCGCCACGCCCCCGATGCCCAGCTTGAAACCCAGGCCGATTACTTCTTCGGCTTCGGCCAGGCCATCGGAAAAACAGTGGAACACGCCCGTCAGGGTGCCGTCCTGGGCCTCCCGTACCAGGTCGGCGGTGGGGCGGAAGGCCGCGCGGGTGTGCAGCACGATGGGCAACCGGTACTGTTTGGCCCAGGCGAGTTGCGCGCGCAGCGCCTCCTGCTGCCAGGGTAAGGTCGTGGTGTCCCAGTACAGGTCGAGGCCCGCTTCGCCGATGGCTACGAACGGGCGGCGGGCAAGCCATTCGGCTACCACGGCCAGCTCGCGGTCCAGGTTCTCGGCGGTCACGGAGCAGGGGTGGAGGCCGATCATTGGTTGGCAAATGGCCGGGGCCAAGGCCTCACAGGCCAGCAGAGCGGGGATACTGGCGGCGTCGATATTCGGCAGCAGGACGTGCGTCAGGCCGGCGGCGCGGGCGCGGTCCAGGGCGGCGGCGCGGTCGGTATCGAACTGCGCGGAAAACAGGTGGCCGTGGGTGTCGATCAAGGGGAAGGTGGGGTTGGGGTGGATTTGCTGATGAGGTGATTTGCTGATGGGTTCTGGGCTGATTCAGCCAAACTTTCGCCCTTTCCATTCGACGGGGCCGGGCAGCAGCCCCGCGATGGGGAGCGTGACGGCCATCAGCCCGAGGTAGCCTTCCAGCAGCAGGGCATCGGCTGGCGTAGGGGGCGGTAGCTGTAACTGGCGACGGCCAGCGGCCAGTAAGGCCCATTGAACCAGTATTTTACCTGCCCAGGCGCTCAGAGCCAGGCTGGGGCATCCGGCCAGGGCCAGCGTCAGCAGGGCCGGATAGACGGCCGCTTCGAGGGCCACGGCGCCCGCCAGCGCGGGGGTCAGACCGCTGAACAGGCCGCGCACCCAGCGTCGCCGCTGTTTTAAAAGGGCCGGCCAGTTGGCCACCGGTAAGGCCCAGGCCAGCGCGCCAGGCGTCAGCAGGTGCGTGACGCGTTCGCCGCGCCGCGTCAGTTCCTGGAAAAGCTGGAAGTCTTCGGTCACGGAAAAGGGGAGGGCTTCGTAGCCGCCCGTGCGCCGGTAAGCCGACTGGCGTACCAACTGATTATTGCCCATTCCGGTGAACGGACGACCCAGGCGGGTGGCGCTTTGCAGCAGGGCCAGCGCCCGGAGCCAGTCCAGCGCCTGCGCGCGGGCCAGCGGATTCGTCCCCGCGATCAGCGTTGTGCCCACCACCAGCGCCGCGCCCGACGTTTGCGCGGCCCGCACCAGCGTCTTCGCCCACGCGGGCGACACGGCCACGTCGGCATCCACGCAAAGCAGCAGCTCGTGTTGCGCAGCGCCGATCAGGTGCGCCAGGGCGTTGGCTTTGCCCCGCGCGCTGCCCAACTGTTTACTGATGTGCAGGCATTGCCACGTAGGGTACGGCGCGATGAAGGTGTTTACAAGATCGCGCGTGGTGTCGGTGCTGGCATCGTCCGCAATTAACACTTCTAGCAGATGCGGCGGGTAATCCAGGGCCGCGAGATGTTGTAAACAGCGCCGGATAGTGGCTTCTTCGTTACGGGCGGCGACCAGCACGGAAATCGGCGGCCAGTCGGTGGTCGGAGCAGAAGAGGCGGATAAGGGCTTGGCCGTGACCCCGGCAAACGCTGCGCCTGCCAGTAAGTAAGCCCCCAGAAACAGAATCAGCAGCGGAACCAGCAAGGCCGAAAAGGGGGAAAGTTGCGAAAGATCAGAAGCCAAAAGCCCAATTTAACTAATCAGTTAGCGCTAAAAATCGAAAGCCATTTTGGTGGAAGTGGGCCAGGTACTGGGGTAAGACCGCCCGCAGGTTGCGTTCTGCTTTCAGGCTGTCGTGAAAGACGATGATAGAGCCGGGGCGCGTGTGCCGGACGGCCTGCCGCAGGCATTCGGCGGCGGACAGGCTGGAATCAAAGTCGTACGTCAGCACATCCCACATCACGAGGCCGTAGGACGCTTGCTGAAGCGCCCGGACCTGCGCCAGCGTCGCCCGGCCGTAAGGAGGGCGTAGCAGGCGCGCTACATCCGGCTGGAGCGCGTCGAGGAGTGTCTGGCACGCGGCAACGTCCGCCAGGTAGGTATCCAGCGGGGTTTGGGTGCCGCGCAGGTGGTGCTGGGTATGATTGGCGAGCCGGTGCCCGCCCGCCAGCACGGCCTGAGCCACGTCCGGGTGCCGCATCAGGTTCTGGCCCACGCAGAAAAAGGTGGCGCGGGCGTCGAACACCGCCAGTTGCTCCAGCACCCAGGGCGTGACCTCCGGAATGGGGCCATCGTCGAACGTGAGGTACAGCGCATCGGGTACCGCCGGTACCCGCCAGCGCCGTTGCGGCAGGGCACGTTGCAGAAAAGCGGGCGGCTGATAAATGCGAAACATTTGTAACTAATTACAGATGGTTAACGGACGTGGCGCTGCATTTCGGTAAACCCGCCGTATGTTAGCTGGGGGGCGATTTGTTGAATTTACTTCCCTGCACTGGTGGGCGCCAAGTGGGGCGCCACGTGTTGCAAAAAAAGCGACGCGGCCGGTACGGGGTCGGCCACTGGCCCCGGGGTAAGGTACGCGCGGTGGTCGGTGTCGGGTTGGCGCGTGTAAATGGCGGTGGGGGTCGGCGCGCCCGGCCGGAAGGAAGCATCGGCCGCGGGCGCCGCTTCCAGCAGAAAATACTGAAACGGATTTGCCAGGACCAGCAGCGCCAGAAACGCTTCGTCGGCCTGCGTCGGAGTGGGGAACGTCAGTAAAATGGCCTCCTGCCCGCCCACCTGGCACGCCTCGGCCGCCAGCCCGGTCGGTTCGATGGGCGCCGCCGCCGCGTTGGCGAATTGATGCGCGATAGTCCAGAGCTGCCGTAGCCACGGGGCGGCCGTAGCGGGATCGCGGAGGGTATCCCAAACGTGCTGGGGGGCCAGCCAGGCTTCTTCGGGCAGCAGATACTGCGTGAATTCGTGGTGCTGGGGGCGGGGCATTGGGGGTGGTGGT
>JANPLI010000147.1:0-29020 GCA_031426455.1 Hymenobacteraceae bacterium
GCGAGGTCCGAAGCAAATACTTCGGACCTCGCACTTCGCACTTCGCACCTATGAAACCTACGGCCGCAGGCGCCGGGCGATGGCGTCGTGGTTCGTGATCAGGCGGGCTTCGTAGTCGCCGGCGGGGTTCTGGACCGGCAGCCGGACCTCACCGCCGGGCGCCTGAATCTGGCCGGCGAAGATGATCTGGCCCGTCAGCATATCCGTCAGTTCCAGGCGGGCGGCACCTTCCGCGGCGGGCAGCGTGTAGTAAACGGCCATTGCGTTGGCGGACGGTTCTGATTCCAGCCGCACCGTGGCGGCGGTGGGGGCAAACTTGATGTGCGACAGGTCCGGCTCGGCGGCGCGCTCCTGAATGGCGGTCAGCGACCGTTTCCGGTTCGCGGCGGTGTAGGCCACATCGGTCAGGAATTGGGCGCTGGCCGAAGCGGCGAATGTCAGGGTCAGCACGAGGGTGGTGAAAAGCGTTTTCATCGGAAACAATGGGGGGCGCTGAGCGCCGTTAAACGGGTGATTGACGAGTGATTGACGAGTGATTGACTGAGGCAAAATTACTCGTTCCCCTACCCCCTTGTCAATCACATCATCGGGTGATGACCGGTTAGTCAGCTATGCTATCCAAGTGCCCGTCAGGCGGTTTTGGGCGGTTTCAGCTTCTCGGCCCACTGGTCGGCCAGCCGCGTCGGTTCGGGCAGCTTATAGCCGCGCAGGCATTGCAGGGTGAGGCGGGTGGCCGTTTCCTGGTCGCAACGGTGGCCGGGCGAAACGAATAACGGCAGCACCCCCACGCGGCTGCGGATCACCTCGCCGAGCCGCTCGCCGGTGCGCGGATCAGTGAGGGGCGAACGGTCGCCGGGCTGCGGGCCGGGCTCCTCATAACGGCCGTAAAGGCGCTGCTTGGCGACGCCGAACGTGGGCACGTCCAGCTCTACGCCCAGATGCGCGGCAATGCCCAGGCGGCGCGGGTGCGCCGCGCCGTGCCCATCGACCATCAGCACGTCCGGCCGGTGGTGCAGCTTCGCCAGCGCCCGGTGCAGGTTCGGCGCCTCCCGGAACGAGAGCAAGCCGGGGATGTAAGGAAACGGCACCGGCCCGATATGGTGCGCCACCTCCACCACTTCCAGCGACGGCAGCCGCAGCACCACCGCCACCGACAGGATGGTATCAGGCGTGGGAAACGAGGAATCGAGCCCCGCAATCAATTCAGGAACCGCCGGCAGCGGCCCCGTAAAGCGCTGCGCGGCCAACGCGTGTTGCTGCGCGGTCAGATCGCGGACCAAAGCAGGGTCGGGTGCGGGGCCAGGGGGGCGGTAGTAGGCCATAAGTACCCCCAAGCAACGGTATTACGGGCCGGAAGTTGGGCACTGGGTGGTGGTCGGGTGGCCGTCAGCAGCGGGGTTGTTCCTTTTTTTGATACTTTTGACTTATTACGCTTCTGCTGGCGGCGCGCACGTTCCGTTGCCGGCTGTGCCTGATCAATCTTCCGGTTTTTTACTTTTTTAGTTTTTCTGCTTTTATGCAGCAACCCTACAACCGGCGCTTTGAGCGCCCATTCGTTCGCCATTGGCGGCGCCTGGCCCTTGCGGCGGGCCTGATTCCCCTCCTGGCCCCGACCGCTTCGGCGCAATGGGTAGCGCAGGACACCAATTTCCCCGATAACTCTACTGGCGTCAACCAGGTCCGGGTCGTGGATGCATCCACTGTCTGGCTCAATGGGTTCGACGGTTCCGGCGGTGGCGCCGTACTGCGCACCTTCAGCCGCACCACCAACGGCGGCACTACCTGGACGGCCGGCACCGTGCCCGCCACCCCAGGCCTGCGCTGGGTCGATCTCAGCCCCGTGAGCGGCACCACCGCCTGGGCCACGTTCGTGGACGGCGCGGCCGGTGGCGGCGAAGTTTACAAAACCACCAACGGCGGCACCTCCTGGACCCGCCAGCTCAATACGGGCTTCGCGGGCGGTTATCTGGACGCCATCCGGATGTTCTCGGCTACCAGCGGCGTTGTCGTTGGCGACCCCATCGGCGCTGACTTCGAAGTCTATACGACCACCAACGGCGGCACGACCTGGACCCGTGTCGCCGCCGCCGCCTTACCCGACGCTCAGACAAATGAGTACGTGTACCTGGGCGTAATGCAGGTGCAGGGCACCAGCAATGTGTGGTTCGCTACCAACAAGGGCCGCGTGTTCCGCTCCTCGAATGGCGGCACCACCTGGAACGTCAGCACCACGGGCCAAACCGAAATCACGGCCTTGGCCTTCAGCTCGGCCACCCAGGGCCTGGCCCTGGAAACCGACCCGATGACGGGCGCCTTCGTGAGCCTGACCGGCACCACGGACGGCGGCCAGACGTGGAACCCCATCACGCCTACCGGCACCGTGTACACCCGCGACCTGGCGCCCGTGCCCGGTTCGCCCGGCGTTTACCTGAGCGCCGCCCCCTACACGGCGCTCGGCGCCGGCTCCAGCTTCAGCGCCGATGGCGGCCTGACCTGGACCGACCTCGAAACCGCCGTTCAGCGCACCGCCATCGGCGCCGCCAATGCGGATAACATTTGGGCGGGGCACTACAACCTGGCTGGCACCGGCGGCGTCTTCAAAGGCGCCCTACCCGCCCTGCCGCCGCCCGTGGGCGTGGCCCCCAACTGGGTATCGGCCGTCGGCCCCGGCGTCAGCACCACCGATGACCTGGCGCAATCGACCGCCACCGACGCAGCTGGCAACGTGTACGTCACGGGCCGCTTCACGGGCACCGGCACCTTCGGGGCCACCACCCTGACCAGCGCGGGCGTCAATGATGGCTACGTGGCAAAATATTCGGGCAGCGGTGCGCTGATCTGGGCGCGGCGCTTCGGCGGCACGCTGGAAGACGCCCCGCGCGATGTGGCCGTGGACGGCACCGGCAACGTGTACGTGTCGGGCGGCGTGCGTGGCACCGCCGCGTTCGGCACCCTGAGCCTGACCAGCACCGGCGACGCCGATGCCTTCGTAGCGAAATACGACGCCGCCGGTACCATTCAGTGGGTACGCAGCGGGGGCGGCGCGGGGGCCGACCAGGCCAACTCCCTGGCCCTGGATGCGGCAGGCAACCTCTACCTGACCGGCACCGTGGCCGCTGGCACGGCCACCTTCAGCGGCACGGCCGTGACCGGCCCCGGCGGCATCGACCTGTTCGTGGCTTCCTATGACAACACCGGCGCCCTGCGCTGGGTCCGCCGTGCGGGCGGCACCGGCGACGACTTCGGCGCTGGCCTCGGCGCTACCTCGGCTGGCGTGGTGACCATCGCCGGCACTTTCGGCGTGAGCAACGCGGGCGGCACGGCCACCTTCGGCGCCACCACTATCACCAGCACGGGCGGCACCGATTCCTACATCGCCTCCTACACCAACGCCGGCACCCTGCGCTGGGTAAGGGCTTATGGCTCGACCGGCGACGATGGCGTGAACAACCTCGCCATCGACGGCAGCGGCAATGCCTTCACGGCAGGCTACTTCGGCGGCACCCTGACGCTCGGCGGCACCACCAAAACGGCCACCAGCGTATTCAGCATCCTGTTGGCTTCGTTCGACGCCACCGGCACCCCGCGCTGGGTGCAGAGCGGCGGCGGCCCCACCGGCGACTCCGGCTACAACGTGGCCACCGACGGCGCCGGCAACGCCTACCTGACCGGTTTCTACCAGGGTGCGGCCAATTTTGGTGGCGTGACGCTGACCAATTCCGGCCTGGCCGATGTGCTCGTGGCGCAGTATGACGGCGCCACCGGGGGCCTGAACTGGATCACGACCGCTTCCGGCACCGGCAGTGAGTACGGCCGGGGACTGGCCGTGGACGGCAACAACAACGTGTACGTGGCCGGATCTTTCGACTCGCCCACCCTTACGTTCGGCAACGGCGTCAGCCGCACCCGCTCGGGCGCCATCGACAGCTACCTGGCCAAGCTCGGCACGGCCTGTACGCTGGTCACGCCGACGCTGACGGCCAACGCGACCGCCCTCTGCGCGGGTCAGGCGCTGACTTTCAGCAGCACCAACGTGGCGCCGGGCACCAGCGTGACGCTGACCGGCCCCAACGGCTTCTCGCTGACCACAGCCAGCGGTACGATTCCCGCCGCCGACGTGAACGCTTCCGGTACCTACACGCTGACCGTGACCGACGCCGCCCAGGGCTGCTCGACCTCGGCCACCGTAAGCGTGACCGTCAGCCCCAGCCCCACTGCCCCGACCACGACCGGCGCCAGCAATTGCGGCCCCGGCGCCCTAACGCTGACGGCAGCCGGTGCCCCCACCGGCGCTACCTATCAGTGGTACACGACGGCCACCGGCGGCTCTCCCATCAGCGGCGCCACGGGCGCTACTTATACTACCCCCAGTCTCAACGCCACCACGACTTACTACGTGAGTGCGCTGATCGGCACCTGCGAAAGCCCGCGCACGGCCGTGACGGCCACCGTGAACCCGCAGGCTTCGGCAGCGTTTGCGTATGCTTCCTCGACGCTCTGCCTGTCGTCGCCGACCAGTCCGGCGCCCACCATCACGGGCACGACCGGCGGCACATTCACGGCGACCCCCACCGGACTGACGCTGAATGCCACCACGGGCGCCGTGACGCTGGCGTCTTCGGCTCAGGGCACCACACAATCACTTACTCGGTCGGGGGCACCTGCCCGGCCACGGCTACGCAGACCGTCACGGTGACCGCCGCCCCCAGCGCGGCCTTCACGTACGCAACCACACCCGGCCTGTGCGCGGGCGGCACCGCCAGCCTGACGCCCACCCTGGGCGCCGGAGCTTCGGGCGGCGTCTTCTCGGCCACCCCCGCCGGCCTGACGATTGATGCCGTGACGGGTACCGTCACGCTGGCCTCGTCGGCGGCGGGTACTTACACCATCACCAACGCCATTGCGGCCAGCGGCTCGTGCGCGGCGGTTTCGGCCTCCGCGGCCCTCACCGTGGCTCCGGCACCGGTTGCTACCCTCACCGCCGGCAGTGCAACGACCTTCTGCGCCGGCGGAGCCGTGACGCTGACCGCTTCGGGCGGCGCCACTTATGCCTTCACGCTGGACGGAGCTCCCGTGACCGCCACAGGAGCTACGCTGACGGCCACGCAGTCGGGCGTGTACGTGGTCACCGTCACGACCGCAGGCGGCTGCTCGACCACTTCAGCACCCCTGACCGTGACCGTCAACCCCGTGCCCACGGCACCCACCACCACCGGCGCCAGCCGCTGCGACGGCGGCACCGTGACGCTGACAGCAGCGGGTGCCCCGAGTGGTGCCACCTACCAGTGGTACACCACGGCTACCGGCGGCTCCCCCATCAGCGGGGCCACAGGCGCCACTTATACCACACCGGCCCTGGGCGCCACCACCACCTACTACGTGAGTGCGCTGAACGGCACCTGCGAAGGCCCCCGCACGGCCGTAACGGCCACCGTGAACGCGGCCCCCACCGCTACGCTGACCGCCGGCAGCGCCACCACCTTCTGTTCGGGTGACGCCGTGACGCTGACAGCTACCGGCAATGGTACCTACCAGTTTGCCCTGAACGGCATTCCGCTGGTGAATGCAACGAACGCGACTTACAGCGCCACCCAGGCCGGTAGCTACACCGTGACCGTGACCAGCGCCGCTGGCTGCCCCACCACTTCGGCGGCCATCGTCGTGACGGTGAACCCCGTGGCCACGGCACCCACCGCTACCGGCGCCAGCCGCTGCGATGGCGGCACCGTGACACTGACGGCAGCGGGTGCCCCCTCCGGCGCCACGTATCAGTGGTACACCGTCGCCACCGGCGGCAGCCCCATTGCGGGCGCCACGGGTGCTACCTACACCACGCCCGCCCTGGGCGCCACTACCACGTACTATGTGAGTGCGCTGCTCGGCACCTGCGAAAGCCCGCGCACGGCCGTGACAGCCACCGTGAACGCCGCTCCCACCGCTACCCTAACGGCCAGCGGCGCCACCACCTTCTGCGCCGGCAGCAACGTGACGCTGACGGCCACCGGCAGCGGCACCTACCAGTTTGCGCTGAACGGCATTCCGCTGGTGAACGCAACGAACGCGACTTACAGCGCCACCCAGGCCGGTAGCTACACCGTGACTGTGACCAGCGCCGCTGGCTGCCCTGCGACTTCGACGCCCATCGTCGTCACGGTGAACCCCGTGGCAAGCGCCACCTTCACTTATCCGGCGACAACCCTCTGCCTGAGCGGTGCCCCGACGGCTACGCCCACCATCAGCGGTACGGCGGGCGGTACGTTCAGTGTCTCGCCCGCGACGGGCCTGACGGTGAACGCCACCACGGGCGTACTGACGCTGACCGGCGGTCAGCCCGGCACCTACGCCATCACCTACGCCGTGGGCGGCACTTGCCCCGCTACGGCCACGCAGACCGTCGTCGTGACGGCCGCTCCGGTGGCCACCTTCACTTACGCGCAACCGGCGTTCTGCGCGGGTGCGTCGGCTACGACCTCTGCCACCCTTGGCACGGGCGCCGTGGCGGGTACCTACTCGGCCGTACCAACGGGCCTGACGCTGAATGCGACGACGGGCGCCATCGATCTGGCTACGTCCGCAGCGGGTACTTACACCGTCAGCAACTCGGTAGCCGCTACCAGCAGCTGCGCCGCCGTAGTAGCCACGACCAGCGTGACGATCAACGCCGCGCCCGCTACGCCGACCATCACGTCGCAGACATTGCTCTCCGGCGTGGTGACGCTGACCAGCAGCGCCGCCACCGGCAACCAGTGGTTCCTGAACGGCGCCCCCGTGACGGGCGCCACTGACCCAACGCTGACGCTGTCCTCGGCTGCTGCCAATGGCCTGTACACGGTGCAGGTGACGGGCACGGGCGGCTGCACCTCGGCCCTATCGACCGGCACGCAGGTGACGGTGGTGCTGGGTACCCCGGCCGACCTTGCGGCAGCGGGCATCACGCTCTATCCTAACCCGACGGCCGATGGGCGCCTGACGCTGGAACTGGGTTCGCAAATGGGTACCGTTGCCTGCACGCTATTCGACGCCGCTGGCCGGACCGTTTGGCAGGCTGCCCTCACGGGCGGCGGCAACCACGCACTCGACCTGCACACGCTGCCCACCGGGGTGTACGTACTCCGCGCCGTGACCAACGGCACCGTAGTGACGCGCCGGGTGGTGCGGAACTGAGTGACTGAGCGGAACTGAGTGACTTCAGCCCTCAAACCCTCTTACCCTTCTGAAAACGCCTCGCTGCCCTTGGGTTGGCGGGGCGTTTTTGCTTGATCCATATGAGTCACGACGCAGGCGCCTGAAACCCTTATCGAGCCATTCGGCGGACGAAGGGGGACGCGACACGGAGCAAAGAAGCTGGGAAAAGTCGCAGGAAGTGCATATCTTGCCGATGGAAAACCTCCTTCACTTTTGCGTCATCTACTAATGACTTTACCCTCTACCACTCCGCTTTCATTTACTGCGCGCGTCCGGTGGCGACTGGCCGGGCTATTGGGTTTACTCCTGGGCGCGCAGCTTGCGCAGGCTCAACCCACCTACTGCAATACCGGGCTGGGCGGTGGCACCTGCGATATCACGCAGATAGCCATTGCCAACACCAGCTTCAATACGGCTCAGAGTACGTGCCCCAGTTCCGGCGACAAGTATTCCATCTATTCGCCAAGCGGCGCCGAGACCGCTACCCTGGAGCTGGGTCAAACCTACCAACTGGACATTACGGTCAGCGCCAACGACGTCATCTCGCTCTGGATCGATTACGACCAGAACGGCACCTACGACGCCAGCGAGTGGACTCAGGTAGCTGCCACGACTACGGCAGGCACCGGTGTAAGTGCTTCGTTTCAAGTGCCCAGCTCCGCGACTGCTGGCCTGACGGGCTTACGTATCCGCACCCGCCTGAGCGGCAATATGAACGGCGCGACTGATGCCTGCACGAACTTCGGCTCCGGCGAAACCCGCGACTACGGCGTAACGCTGGGTATCCCCATCAATACTACTACGGCGGCTCCTTATTGCGCTGCCCCTCACCCCGCGGGCTGCACCAGTGCCAGCATCACGCGCGTCACGCTGACCAGCGCTGGCCTCAACAATGGCAGCGCTTGTGTGCCGAACGCGGCCGGTAGCGCCTTTTACAACTACGCAGCCGTGGGCAGTGCCACCGGTACCGTGACGCAGCGGGCGAATTACCCCCTCAACGTGACGTTGAGCAGCGCTGCCAGCAGCGTCGGCGCCTGGGTGGACTGGAACCGCAACCAGCAATTCGAGGCCTCGGAATTCACCTTGCTCAACCTGGGCACGGGCGGCACCACGGCCAATGCCACCCTGGCTGTGCCCACCACCGCCAGCCTCGGCACGACGCGCCTGCGCATCCGCACCCGGAGCAGTGGTGCGGTACTGACCGGCGCCGATGCCTGCCTCTCGTTGCCGAGCGGCGAAACGGAAGATTATACCCTCACCGTGCAGGCCCAATGCGCGCTGCAAACCCCCGTGACCGTAACCGCTGGCGGGCCAACCTCCATCTGCGCGGGCGGTAGCGTAACCTTGACGGCTGCGGGCGTTCCACTTGACTCCTACGCTTACAGTGCCATTCCGTACGCTCCTCTACCTGCCGGCACCCAGCCCGGACCTACCGGCGACGACGCCGTGAGCGGCACCCTGCCCATTGGTTTTGCCTTCACCTTTTGGGGCACTACCTACACCGACTTCGTAATCAGCACCAATGGCAACATTCAGTTTGACGCCCCAGGCACTGCAACCTTTACGCCCCCGGCTGCCCCAAACGCTGCCACTCCGAACAATTATATCGGCTTGCTTTGGACTGACCTGGACCTGCGGACGTCCGGTACGATCACGTACGATGTGGTCGGGACCGCACCCAACCGCAAACTGGTAATTGATTACACGAACGTGCCGTTTTACACCCAACCGGACCCAAACCAGCCGCAGAGCTTCACCGGGCAGTTGGTGCTATCAGAAGGCTCCAACTGGATCGAGATGTTTTACGGCGTCCAGGACGGCACCGCTCCTTTGAAGCCGAAGCTCCAGGGCCTGGAAAATGCCGACGGCACCCGCGCCGTGACCGTAGTAGATGCTGCCGGCGTAAGCCGCAATGCCACCAACTGGCAGATCAGCGGCCCTGAGGGCTGGCGCTTTGTGCCGGCTTCGTCCACGCCCTTTGCCTGGACGCCAACGACTGGGCTAAGCGACCCAACCGCCCTGACGACCACTGTCAGCCCCACCACCACCACCACCTACACCTTTACCGCGCAGGACGCCAACGGCTGCACGAACGTCGCCTCTACCACCGTGACGGTCGCCGCGCCCGCCGCACCGGGCGTGACTGACGCCAGCCGCTGCGGCGCCGGCAGCGTCACGCTTCAGGCCACGGGTGCCCCGGCCGGGGGCACGTACCAATGGTACACAGTCGCCACGGGAGGGACGCCAATTCCCAACCAGACGGGCGCGAGCTACCTCATCCCGAACCTGACGGCTACTACGGTTTACTACGTCAACGCCGTCAGCAATAACGGCTGCATCGGCCCCCGCACAGCCGTCACAGCTACGATCAACCCGGAACCTACGGCCACGCTCACGGCGGGCGGCAACACCGCGTTCTGCGCGGGCGGTGCCGTGACCTTGACGGCTTCGGGCGCGGGCACGGGTGGCACGTACCAGTTCCTGCTCAACGGCCAGCCCGTGAACGGCACTACGGCTACGACCCTCGTGGCTACGGCCGCCGGCACTTACACGGTGGTCGCTACCAACGCAACTACCTGCTCGGCTACCTCAAGCGCCGTGACCGTGACCATCAACCCGGCGCCCACGGCCACACTCACGGCGGGCGGCAATACCACCTTCTGCGCGGGCGGTTCCGTGACACTCACGGCTGCGGGTACGGGCACCGGCAATACGTACCAGTTCCTGCTGAATGGCCAGCCCGTGAACGGCACTACGGCAACGACCCTCGTGGCTACGGCCGCCGGCACTTACACCGTGGTTGCTACCAACGCGGCTACCTGCTCGGCTACCTCCAGCGCCGTGACCGTGACCGTCAACCCGGCACCCTCAGCGGCATTTGCCTACGCTACCTCGACTTTCTGCCGGACCAGCGCCACCGACCCCGCACCCAGCATCACGGGTAGCACGGGCGGCACGTTCACGGCCTCGCCAACTGGGTTGGTGCTGAATGCGACCACCGGTATCATCACGCTCGGCACCTCGGCCGTGGGCACTTACGTGGTGACCTACAGCGTCGGCGGCACGTGCCCAGCCTCGGCTACCCAAACGGTGACGGTGACCTCCGCGCCCGTGGCGGCCTTTACTTACACGACGGGCACCACGCTCTGTGCGGGCGCAGCCAACACCCTGCCCCCGACGCTGAGCGTGGGCGCCTCGGCTGGCACCTTCTCGGCAAGCCCTGCCGGGTTGGCGATCGACCCTAGCACGGGCAATGTCACGCTCGCCTCCTCGGCGGCGGGCACTTACACCATCACCAATAGCATTGCGGCCAGCGGCTCCTGCACGGCCTCGACGGCTTCGACCACCATCACCATCGAACCGGCGCCCGTGGCGACGCTGACCAGCAACGGCTCGTCAGCCATCTGCGCCGGTACCAGCCTGACCCTAACTGCTTCCGGTGCCGGCACCGGGGGTAGCTATCAGTTCGTGCGCGACGGTCAGCCTATCAACGGAGCAACTGGCCTGACCTACGAAGCTACCCAGGCGGGTACCTACACGGTAGTGGCGACCAACGCCGCAGGTTGTTCGGCCACCTCCACCGACGTGACCGTGACCGTGACGCCCCAACCCACAGCGACGTTCAGCTACCCCACGAACTCCTTCTGCCTGAGTAGCACTGAGCCGACGGCGACCATCACCGGTACGGCCGGGGGCGTCTTCTCGGCCTCGCCGGCTGGTCTGACGCTGGATGCCACCACGGGTGCCATCACCCTTGGCACTTCCGCCGCCGGCACCTACACGGTGCGCTACACGGTGGGCACGACCTGCACGGCCCGCGACTCCGCTACGGTCGTCATTAATCCGGCTCCGGCAATCACGCTGACGGCCGCCGGGCCGACCACCATCTGCGCCGGCGATTCGCTCACGCTAACGGCCAACACCACCGGCACCGTCCAGCTGCTGCTCGACGGCCAGCCGATCAGCGGCGCGGCGGGCAACTCGTACGTCGCCACGCAGGCGGGTAGCTACACGGCCGTCGTGACCGACGCCGCCGGCTGCCAGGCCACTTCCGCGCCCGTCACCGTTGCCGTGACCCCGCTGCCTACTGCCACCTTCGCCTACGCTAACGGTACCACGTTCTGCCTCAGCGGCACGGCGCCAGTAGCCACCGTCACCGGCACGGCCGGGGGCGTGTTCTCGGCCTCGCCGGCTGGTCTGACGCTGGATGCCGCTACGGGCGCCGTCACGCTCGGCACTTCCACGGCCGGCACCTACACCGTGCGCTACACGGTGGGCGCCACCTGCACGGCCCGCGACTCCGTCAGCCTCACGCTGACTGCTGCACCACGGGCGAATTTCGCTTACGCAGCACCGGCCTTCTGCGTGACGACTGCTGCCGGCACCACGGCGCCCGCCACGCTGGGCACGGGAGCAAGCAACGGCGCGTTCGCGGCTACCACCACCGGCTTGGTCGTAGATGCTGCAACGGGCGCCATCGATCTGGTGACCTCGCAACCTGGCACCTACATCGTGCGAAACGCGCTGCCTGCCGCTAATGGCTGCGCCGCGGTGCTGGATTCTACCACCGTCACCATCAATCCGCTGCCCGTCGTGACGGTGAACACCACCGGCGCCACCACGTTCTGCCAGGGCGATTCCGTGACGCTGACCGCCTCGGGCGGCACCAGCTACCTCTGGAGCAACGGGGCCACCACCGCCAGCATCGTGGTGCGCACGGACGGTACTTACTCCGTGACCGGCACCTCGGCGGCGGGCTGCGCATCGGCGCCGGCCTCGACCACCGTGACCGTAAACCCGCTGCCCGTCGTGACGGTGAACACCACCGGTGCCACCACGTTCTGCCAGGGCGATTCCGTGACGCTGACCGCCTCGGGCGGCACCAGCTACCTCTGGAGCAATGGGGCCACCACTGCCACCATCGTGGTGCGCACGGGCGGCACTTATTCCGTGACCGGCACCTCAGCTACGGGCTGCGCGGCCGCTACGACTCCCACTACCGTGGTCGTGAACCCGCTGCCCGCCGCGCCTACCCTGACGCTGACCCAACTGCCGTCCGGTGCCGTGCTGCTGACCTCCTCGGCCGCTACCGGTAACCAGTTCCTGCTGAATGGCCAGCCCATCAACGGCGCCACCGCCGACACCTACACGGTGACCAACCCGGCGATGAACGGGGTGTACACGGTGCAGGTCGCCGACGGCACGACGGGCTGCGTCTCGCCGCTCTCGAACGCTGTGACCACCACCGTGACCAGCACCCCCGGTACGCTGGCCATCGGTGCCCTAAGCGTGTACCCGAACCCCACCCCAGATGGCGCCCTGACGCTGGAACTGCGCGGCTATCGCCAGCCCGTGACCGTGACCCTGTTCGACGCCCTGGGGCGGCTGGTGTACGCCGCGACGCTACCCGCACCCGGCGCCACCACCACGTACCAGGCCCTCAACCTACGCCCGATGCCGACCGGGGTCTATACCCTGCGCGCCGCCACGGAAGCAGGCGTAATCGTCCGCCGCGTGGTGAGGAACTGAGGGACTTTTTGACTGAGTGACTGAGTGACTGAGTGGATTGGGTGACTGATTGGCTTTAGCCGCTCAAACCCTCTTACCCTTCCACCCTCTCACCCTCCCTAACCAAACGCCCCGCTGACCTTCCGGTTGGCGGGGCGTTTGGTTAGGGGGCGGGCGGAAATGGGGCGGCGGCGATCCTTTTTCGCGACTTTCCCGTACACGCGCCCCGTGAGCCGCACCAGTGGCTCCTCTTCCTTTACAATGAAAAAGATCACCTTTGCTCTTGCCCTGCTGACCAGCGCCTGCGCGCTGCCCGCCCTGGCTCAGACCGAAATGAAAAGCTCGACGATGCAGAACGGCGCCGGCACCAAAACCGAAGTCGATGTGCGCTCGAACGGCACCGTCAAGACCGAAACCACCACTAAGACGGGTCGCACCAAGAGCGGCGAAGTCATCAACGATGCCGCGCAGGGCACCAAGAAAGTCGGTAAGAAAGTAGCTTCCGGCACCAAGCGCGCGGGTAAATCCGTGGCGCGCGGCACGAAGAAAGTCGCCAAAAAAGTAGAAAACGCGGTGGATTAACCTTCCCCGTGCGGCCTGCTTTCATCCAGCCCCGCCGATGCTTTGCGTCGGCGGGGTTTGTTTTGGGGGCAGGTTGGCGCTGGCTTCTCCTCACTCACTCGTACTCGTTTCAATGGAAATTACCCTCACCACTCCCGCCCTGCTTTTTCCGGCGCTCTCGCTGCTGCTGCTGGCTTACACGAACCGGTTTATGGCGCTCGCCAACCGCGTCCGGACGCTGAAGCCGCAGTATATGAGCACGCACTCGGCGTCCATTATGGGGCAGATCGTGAACCTGCGCCGCCGCCTCTACCTGGTGCGCAATATGCAGGTGGTAGGCATCGGGGCGATGTTCGGGTGCGTGCTGTGTATGCTGCTGCTGTTTCTGGGGCAGCGGCTGGCGGGGATGGTGCTTTTCGGGGCCTCGCTGGTAGGGCTGCTGGTTTCGCTGGGGATGTCGCTGCGCGAGCTGGCGATGTCCATCGAAGCCATCAAGCTGGAGCTTTCCGACCTGGAGACGGAAGAAGAAAAGCGCATCATCGAGGAAGTACGCGCCAAGCCAGTCAGCGAGGCCGCCGACGCTGAGCTGGACGGCTGAGGATCCACGCGCCCCAAGCCTACGCCCGACCGCAGCGGGGCCGCGCCGAGCGTGTTACGCTTTTCGTCGCTCCAGCGAAAGACGTAACACGCGGGTTGTTACGTTTTTTATCACCCTGGCGAAAGACGTAGCAAGCGGCGTGTTACGTCTTTTGTCGCGCTGATAAAAAACGTAACACGACTGCCGCGCCGACTTGTGAGCCGTGCCCGGATGACCGGACGCCGGCCCAGCTTCGCTTTTCACGGGTAGCTATGAGCAGCACAACGCACTGGCTTTCAACGCCGCCGGGCGCCGACCCGCGCTTTGGGCCGGACAGGTTTCTTCGCCGGTGCCGGCGGCACCACGACGGGCGCGGGCAGCAGCGCCAGCACGGCGGGCAGCTCGGCCAGGGGACGGAGCGCCTGCGCGGGCGCCTGCACCGTGACGGTACGCGTGGCCGCATCGAGCCGCCGAACGCGGGCGCCACCGCTGACGAGTTGCGCCCGCAGCGCCGCCGTGTCGGTGGAGGGCAGGTAGCGCAGCAGGGCTTCCGTGATGGGCGCCGCGCGGCCCGCGTCCCGGGCGCGGATGGCGGCGGGCGTTTCGCTGGCGTTAGCAGCTTGCTGCAACGCCGGGGCCAGCTTGTTTTCGGCGGTGAGGCGCACCACGGCGCGTACGCCGTAGCCGTTGAGCAGGTAGCGGTTGAACGACGCCGGAAACGCCACCCGCCACAGGTTCGGGCCGAGGGAGTCGAGCAGCCGCACGTGCCAGCTTTGCTCCAGACGGCGGCGGCGCTCCGCCGTCAGGGGCGAAAAAAACTGCAGCAGCCGGACGTACACGCCGCCGTTGAGGTCATCGGGCGTTTCCGAAGAAAAAAAACTTTCCAGGTTGGCGGGCGGGATGAACGGCTGCCCGACCAGCTCCAGGCGGTAGCGGGGGTCGGCGTCGGAAGGCGCCGGACCGACGGTCGCCGCCCCAAACTGCGCCCAGGCGGGAACCGTCGGCAGCAGCAGGAACAGCAGCAAGCCGAGGGCCCGCGAGGAATAGCAACGAAAGCAGCAGCGCATCACGCAGAGAAAGTAAAGTCGGGCCGGCCGCGCGGGGCGCGGCTGGCTGCAAAATACGCCCCCCGGTCGGCCCGCCGTCAGATGCCCCGCCGCACCCGCTCCACGATGCCCTGCCCGAACAGGCACAGCCCCGCGTTGAAGACGCACAGGGCGCCCGTGCCCGCCGCTACCCACGTGAGCGTGGGCACACCGCCGGTTTTCAGGTGATCGGCCCAAAGAATCAGACACTGGCCGGCGCCGATCAGTAGCAGGCCACTCACGACGAAAAAATGATAACGGGAGACGCGCATTTGGCAAAGTAAACCCGCAAACCGGACCCTGCGGCTACGGCTTGGCCCCGCCATAGGTTGGCATTCGTCGGTAAACCGGCCCGGCTACGGCTACCTTTGGCCCGCTCCGCCCCAGTTTCCCGGAGCACCCGACTTGCCTTATGAGCGTGGTCACGTTTGAAACCCTGCTGCGCGTCGCGTTCGGGGAGCGTTACGACGAGTTTTTTTCCGCCGCCGAAACCACGGCTTACTCGCGCCTCGACCGGGCGTTGCAGCAGGCTGATGCCGGTGTGGCCGTCTCGTTCGCCTTCGAGCGCGTCCGGCTGGGGGTGGCCCTGGCCCTGCTGCAACTGCTCATCGACCTGCGCGACGAAGGGGAAACCGTCGTCAGCATCCCCGCCCCTGACGGCCCCGACGACGAAGCCCGCGCCGTTCAGCGCATCCTGCACCGGGCGCTGCGCGAAGCCCAGTCAGTGGAAGAAATCGACGGCCTGGTGCAGGCCGAAGCCAGCGCCTTCGAGCGACTCTACACCGACCTGTTCGTCGATGACGACGGCGAACTGGTGCTGCTGCTTTTCGAGCGCACCCTGGCCGCCGATACCCGCCGCGAGCTGGACCGCTGCCTGACGGAAGCCGCCCGCCTGGCCGAATACCTCCATACCGAACCCGAAGCGTAACGCGGAGCCGGGGTGCCGAGCCGTTACGCGCTCCGTTGCCGGTGTTCGATTTCAGGTGTTTGATTTTGGGCCTGCGACGGCTGCGTATTCAGGCCCAAGGCCAAATACCCAAGGCCCAACACCCAAGGCCAAATACCCAGGGCCAAATACCCACCCCCCAACGCCCGGACCTGTTCCGCCCTGGAGGAGCCGCCGCCGTACAATAACGCACGCCCTACCACGTCTGTGGCTGGGGTACGCGTCTGCCTGCCTCCTTCCTTCTTTCGCTCGATGCTTCGTTTACTGCTGATTCTCGGCCTGTTACTACTGGTTGAATACTACGCCTTCCAGGCGGTGCGCACCGTGGCGCAGAGTTGGGGGACCAATGCCCAGCGCACCGCTACCTGGGTTTACTGGCTCATTACAGGCCTTTTTTACGGCGGATTGCTGCTGATCAGCGTGATTCGCCGGCGCGGCACCACGCCGATGCCGTGGGCGGCCTACGCCTTCTCGACGCTGCTGGCCGTGTGGGTGGCCAAGCTGGTGACGACCCTTTTCCCGTTGGGCGAAGACGTGGTGCGGGCCGCCAAAGTAGGACTGAACGCCGTGCTGCCCGCCCCGCCCCGGTTCGACCCCGGCCGGGCACGTTTCATCTCGCTGCTCGGAATGGGCGTGGCGGCCGTGCCGTTTGCCGCGCTGATCTACGGAATGGTGCGCGGCGCTACCGACTTCCGGGTGCGCCGCCTGACGCTGCGTTACCCCAACCTACCCCCGGCTTTCGACGGGTTCCGGATCCTGCAAATCAGCGACCTGCACGTCGGTTCTTATGCCGACAACACCGAACCCCTGGAACGCGCCGTGCGGCTGATCAACGAGCAGGCCGCTGACCTGGTGGTGATGACCGGCGACCTGGTGAACAATATCGCCCCCGAAGCCGAACCGCACCTGGCGGCGCTACGCGGCATCCGTTCGAAGGAGCCGATCCTATCGGTCCTCGGCAACCACGACTACGGCGACTACGTGACCTGGGACTCACCAGCCGCCAAAACCACCAACCTCGACCGCCTCAAGGCGCACCACCGCGCCATCGGCTGGGATCTGCTGCTGAACGAACACCGCGTCATCGAACGCGACGGCCACCAACTGGCCGTGCTGGGCGTCGAAAACTGGAGTTCGCACCTCAACTTCCCCCGCTACGGCGACCTGGCCCGCGCGCACCGGGGCACGGCGGGCGCGCCGTTCAAGCTGCTGCTCTCGCACGACCCCTCGCACTGGGATGCCCAAGTGCTGACCGATTACCCGGATATCGACTTGGTGCTCAGCGGCCACACTCACGGAATGCAGTTCGGCGTGAACCTGCCCTTTATGAAATGGAGCCCCGTGCAGTACGTGTACAAGCAGTGGGCGGGCCTGTACGAAAAAGGGCGGCAGCGCCTCTACGTCAACGCGGGCCTCGGCTACATCGGCTACCCCGGCCGGGTGGGTTTTTTGCCCGAAATCACGGTCATCGAGCTGAAGCGCGGTTAGGGCAGCGGGGCGGTTAAAAGCGGGTGGCGCCAACCTTCGCCACGCGCCGGCCGTAAGGGGCACGCGGCAAATCGCCGCACCTTACCCCAATTCCCAACCCATTTGATTTTCCAGATGAAAGATTTCCTGCCGACCGCCTGCGCGGTCACGATGCTGGCGCTCGGCGCCTGCAATGCCGATAATAAAGCCGTCGAAACGACCGCCGTCGATACCTCGCCCAGCAGCGACACGGCCGTGGTGATCCGCGACGGAATGGACGCCGAAGCGATGTACCGGGCCAACGCTCGCCGCGTCGCCGATAAAATTTACACCGACTTCAAACTGACCGACACGGCTTCCCGCACCCGCCTCAGCACGGTTTATTACAACCGCGCCAAGCGAATGGGCGACCTGCGCACGCGCTACACCACCCCCGGCGCCGACACGGCGGGCCAGTACCAGGCCATGCGCGACGCCGAGATGGAGTCCAACAAAGAGATTCAGCCCATCTTCACTAACCCGAAGGTGTACACGCAGTACGAGTCGCGCCGGAGCGAATATGACCGTTACCTGATGGAAGACGCCGGCTCGACGAGCGGCTCCGAGGGCTCGATGTCAGATGGTTCAATGTCGTCGGGCAATTCCTCCGGTAGCGGCAATTCGTCGGCAGGAGGCAGCAAAATGTCGGACGCCGAGCGGGCAATGAATTCCACCGAAATGGAAGGCAGCAAGTCCAAGCTCAAGATGAAGGGCGAAGACGGCTCGAAGATCAAAATCAAGGACGGCGACGTGAAGCTGAAAGACGCGGACGGCAAAAAGTCCAAGATCAACGGCGACTAACCCGGTCTTCCGGCCCCACTGGCGCCCGCTAGTGGGGCCGGAAGCCACCCCAACCCCTGAATCCCGCTCTGGCCTTTCCCGGCCGGAGCGGGATTCGCTGCTTTCGGGAACGGTTACGGCGCTCCTACCCGCCCGGCCGTACTTTCGTCCTGCTGATGCTGCCTACCCGCTCCTGCTTTCTCTTTACCTGGCTGTGCCTGTTGCTGACGGGCGGGGGCCCCGCGCTGCCCGGTTGGGCGCAAGGCCGGCGTTCCGGCCCGGTGCTGCCGCCACCCGTCATCCGCATCACGGGCGTCGTGCTGGCGGCCGCCGACCGCCGTCCGATTCCCGGCGCCGGGGTATTCGTGGCGGGCACGGGTCTGGGTACGGCCGCTGACGTCACGGGCGCTTTCCAGTTGACGATTGCCCGGACCGATACCCTCGTGATTCGGGCGGTGGGTTTCCGGCAGCGGCAATTCACGGTCAAGCCGTCTTCCCCTGACCGCATCGGCATCGAAGTGCTGCTGTACATCGACTCCGTGCGCCTCGGCGAAGTGACGATTACCGCCGACCGCCCCGACCGCCCCGAAATCAACCGCGCGCTGCGCGCCATTCGTCGGCCCAGCACGGCGCTGCCTATCCCCACCAAATCGGTGGGCCGGCCGCTTTTCGAGCGCCCGCCGCCCGGCCCCCCGCCCCCGGTTGACCTGCAAAGTCCGGTCTCGTTTCTCTACGAGCAGTTTTCGCGCGCGGGCCGCAACCGCCGCAAGCTGGCCGAGTGGGAAGCCGAACGCGCCGTGGAACAGGCAGACAAAGCCCGCCAACCCGCCGAGCCGGAATATTACAACCCGAATTATCAGCAGCGGCCGTAGGGGTGTGGTGGTGGTGGTGGTGAGGTGGTGTGTTGGTGGTACGAACGGCTTGGCATTGCCTGGGTTGGCCACCTGACGATACCAAACGCATTTCCCGCCGCGACGCGGAGTTTGCGCAGCGACGCGGAGTCGGACGCGCGCAATAGTTTGGCGGTATCAGGTTGCTAACGCACCAAGCTGAGCCTGGATAAGGAGGTGATTGAAAGCGTCCTTGGGATTTTCCCAGTCGAGCACTTTTCTCGGCCGTTCGTTGAGCGCTTGTTGGACGAAGTGGAGCTTCTGGGCGGAGACGGTGGAGAAATCAGTTCCTTTGGGAAAAAAGTCCCGGATGAGTCCGTTGGTATTTTCGTTGGTACCGCGTTGCCAGGGGCTGTGCGGGTCGCAGAAATAGACGGCGATGCCGGTGGCGAGGGTGAGCTCGGCGTGGCGGGCCATCTCCTTTCCCTGGTCGTAAGTGAGGGTTTTGCGCAGCGTGGCGGGGAGTTGTTTGAGCCGCCGGGCGAGGGCCTGGGCGACGCTGGCCGCGTCTTTTTTGACCAGTTTGACGATTAGCACCAGCCGCGTGGTGCGTTCGACGAGCGTGGCAATGGCCGAGCGATTACCGGCGCCCATGATTAAGTCGGCCTCCCAGTGGCCGGGCACGGCGCGGCCTTCAACTTCCTCCGGACGCTGGTGAATCGACACGCGATCCGGCAGTTGACCGCGTCCATCGACCGCACGGTGCTTCGGTCGACGGGTGAGGCGGTGCTGCCGCAACTGGCCGATGAGTTCGCGTTTAAGTTCGCCACGCGGCAGCGCATAGAGGTATTGATACATCGTTTCGGCGCTGATGGCGGGCTGATCGGGATGGGCCGCTGGCAGCCACTGGCTGATTTGCTGGGGCGACCAGCGCAGCCGAAGTTGGCCCCGGATGAGCGCCAGTAAGGGCGGATGGGCATCGAGCAGGCGCGCGCGGCGATGCGTGGTGCGGGCTTGGTGCGTCGCGGCCGCCTGGCCGGCGAGCGCTCGATAGGCCGGCCCGCCCACCCGCCGGATTTCCCGGCTGATCGTCGAGGCGTCCCGGCCCAACTCGGCGCCGATGGCCGCGCACGTGCGCTTGGCCGCGCGGCCAACGGCAATTTCTTCGCGCTCCAATAGGGTTAAGCGACCGTAAGACATAGGGGAAAGGTACGACCTCGCCCTGATGCACTAGCGACCTGATACCGCCTTTCCATTCAGTCACTCAGTTCCACTCAGTCACTCAGTTCCACTCAGTCGCTCAGTCCCACTCAGTCCCACTCAGTCCTCCGGGCGGCTTCTTCGCGGGCTTCCACTTCGTAGCGGTTGTTCCAGTAACCGACCCGCACCGATTCGCGCAGGTAAAGCCACAGAAAGCGCCAGAAGCCGTGCTCCCGGAACTGGCGCAAATGCACCTGCTCGTGGGCGACCCATTCCGGGTTAGCCAGAAACTGCGCGCGGGTGGCCCCGCTCAGGTGTACGGTCTGGCCGATGACCATCGCCACCGACGTTTTGCCGCCCAGTTTCCAGCGGGCAATCCGGGCCAGAAAAGAATTTTCGCAAATGCGCATTGGGCTGATTTTCAGAAGCCGAAGGTAGGGGGTAAAACAGGTCGAATGCCCCGAACAAACGATTGCAATCCGCCGTGGTAACCCTTTTACGGTCCTTTTTTATTCACTACCGGCGAGGCACAAAATTAGCGATATCAGACGGCGTTTTTCACCCCTTTTTGCCAAGTTTGCAGTTTGAACCGGCCCGCGTTAGTATCTTTGCAACAGGAAGGAAAAAACACCCTTCCCCTCACGCTAATCTGACGCCTTAACGAAAGGTAAATTTCCGCAATCGGGCAACCGGGTTTCGGCCCTCGTAAGCCCCTTTTGTACGCGCCACAGACCCCACGTGGGGGTTCTGGGCCACCGTCACCAAAAGCTCTACGGATGAAGAACGCGATCCTGTGTCTGCTGGCCACTACGGCCGTTTCGCTCTCACTCGCTTTCCGCGTTGCGCCTGTCGCACCCGCTCCTCCCCCTCCCCCGGCGGCTACCACGGCCGCGCGCGCCACTTCGGTGGCGCCGCTTGGTCCGCTCCGGCCCAGCCTCACGTTCCGCGACTCGCTGTTCTACTCCTACTCGTCGCAGACGCTGGGGGTGCAACTACCGCTGAAAGAAGATAAGTCGCTGGTTAGCACGATTCTCGATTGGCTCGGCACCCCTTACCGGGGCGGCGGCTCGACCCAGAAAGGCACCGACTGCTCCGGCTTCGTGATGCGCGTTTACGAACAGGCGTACGGCATTCACCTGGTCCATTCGTCGGGCGGAATGTTTCAGGTCACCGAACGGGTCAAGAAAACCGGTCTTCAGGAAGGCGACCTGCTTTTCTTCCGCCGCTCCAGCCGCTCGCCGATCTACCACGTGGGCATCTACCTCGCCGACGGCCGCTTCATTCACTCGGCCAGTGGCAAGGGCGTCACGGTATCGTCGTTGCAGGAAGGCTACTGGAACCGAAATTTTTACGCCGCCGGCCGCGTGCCGGCCCTGGCCCAACTGGAAGCGGGCCGCGAAGAAATTCGCCTCGATGTCCGACTGGCAGAGCTGAATCAGAACTAAGCCGTCAGCTTCAGGCTATAAGCCTCAAGCTATAAGCCTCAAGCGGCAAGTCAATCCACTGATAAACAGACGCAAGAAATAAAAAAGAGCGCCTGGCAATTGCTGGCCGCCTGCTTCCATTTTAGCCGCGCGGCTTCCCGCTGCTGCTTTCGCCCCAGTCCTCGCTTTCCCGCGGCGGCTGGGGCTTTTTCTGGTCCGTCAACAACCTAGCCATCCGCTTCGCAGTAGGATACGAAGCGGCACGTAGCTTCGTGCCGTCAAGCATTTTGCCTTGCGATTCCTTTTCACGAAACAATGAGTCAGCCAAACCAGTCGGGGCCATCGGGCCAGCAAATTTCCGATTCGCCGATCTTCAAAAAAATCCTCGGCCGCGCCGAAGATTACTTAAAAAAGCCCCTGCGCGTCAAAGGGTTACTGAATGACGCTTACACGAAAGCCGCAGCGAAGAAAGATATCGGCCAGATTGCCGCCGAGGTCTGGGAGAATTTCCAGCTCCTGTTCCGGATGATCGGCGCGGCCGTCAGCGGCAAGTACCACGGCATTCCGACGCGCACCGTGCTGGGCGGCATCGCCGTGATTCTGTACTTTATGAGTCCGATTGATGCCATTCCGGACTTTTTCCCCGTCATCGGCCTGCTAGATGATGCTGCGCTGCTGGCGTGGTTCGCGTCCAGCATCAAAGACGAAATGGACAGCTTCGAAGCCTGGGAACGTACGGAAGGCCAGACGACAGCCGGCGGCGCCGAAAACGGCCATATCGCCCTGATGCCGATGCCCGCTGCCGCCGATGCCGGCACCCCAAACCACCACCAGCCAATACCTGCTGCCGACCGCGACACGTCCGTACGAACCTACACCACCGACGGCACCCGTGTGCCGTCGTCCGGGGCAGACCGTAGTGGCGGCGACCCCGGCGGCAACGTGCGGTAAAAAGCCAGCTTCATCAGCTTCAAGCGGTAAGCTACAAGCGGCGAGCCAAGCCGTTGATCAAACAAGATTTTCGACTTCACGCAAACGCCCCGTTGTCCAGTCCGGACAGCGGGGCGTTTTGCGTGGTCGGCGCTGGTTGCGCGGCGCTATTTCACCACCCGTACCTGCTGCTGACCGGCCGGGCTGGTCAGTTGGAGTTGATATACCCCACCGGGCAGTGCTTCGGTGGGCAGCGTGACCTGCTGAAGACCAACACGTAACGCAACCGGCACCCGCGCCACCGTACGCCCCAGGGCATCGAACAGCGTCAGGATACCCGCGCCGGGCGCCGGAGCCGTGATTTCGGCTTGCAGCGTAGCGCCGAACGGCACCGGGTGCGCGCTCAGGTGCAGACCCGCGGTGGCAGCGGCGGGTAGCAGCCCCAGCACTGTGCGGTTGGCGACTTCGATATTCGTCAGAAAGACGTTGTTGCCGAAGTCGTTGATGTTCACGAAGCGCAGCACAATGGGCTGCGCCGTGCCGGGCGGTACGCCGGGGGTCCGGTACCCACTCAGGTCGAGCGAGTCGCGGCGCCAGTCGGCGGCGGCGGCGGGGGCGAAACGGCCACCCGTGCCGGCGACGGTCGCCAGCGCAGCGCCGGTTTTCAGGTAAGCCGTAGGCCGAAAGGTCAGACCACAATCCTGCGAGATATCGACGCGCAGGCCGTCTGCCTCGTTGTTGCTGTACAGCTTGTAGGCGACCCAGAACCCAAGCCAGGGGTTAGCGGTGGCGCCCAGGTCGAGGGGCGGCGTGATGAGATAGTCTTCCGCACCCCGCAGGTTGTCGTCATAGTCGTTGACCATCGGCAGGCGCCGGGAGCGGCCCGTGGGGTCGGTGACGGGCGCCGCACTCAGCTCCCAGGTATAACGCGACGAGGGGTTTTCGAGGCGCCAGCCGGCGGGTGGAAAAACCGGCGTCGCGCCGATGCGGAATTCCTCCGTGAAGGTCAGCGGCCGGCCCGTCGTGACGGTGATGACGGCCGTCTGCGTCAGCGAATCGACGCCGTACTGGTTCGTCGCGGTTAGTGTCACGGTATAAGTGCCGATGTTCGCAAACGCCACCTGCGGACTGGCCGACGTCGCTGAGGTACCGCCCGCAAACGTGACGCCCGTGGCCGGCTGAACCCGCCAGCGCCAGGCTGTAGGGAGGCCCTGCGTACTGTCGTTCAGGGTGATGATCACCGCCGGGCAAACCGTGGCGGCGCTCGGCGTAAATGCTGCGATGGGCGGACCGGCGCAGTTGCGCACCGCTCCGGCCTGGTAGATGGCGCGCGTCCGACGCGACACCAGGCCGTTGGCGCCGCGCGCAGCCACGGCAAACCAGTTGGCTTCACCCGCCGTCAGGCCCGAAACCACGGCCGTGGTGGTGCTGACGGTGGTCACGGAGTCCATATACCTGGCGCCGAGGCGATACACGGTGTAGGCCGTGGCACTATCGGAGGCTGTCCAGCTCAGGGTGGCTTCGGTGGCGCAGCGGCTCAGGGCGCGCAAGCCGGTGGGCAGCGGTGCCAGCGTAAAAAGGGCGGGCGAAGCGCTGCTCTGAGTGCCCCGCGTGACGCGCACCCGCGCCCGGCCCGATGGCACCGCCGCCGGCACCAGCCAGTTGAACGACCGCGCGCCGCCGGGAACGGTGGCAGCCATCGGCAGCCAGGTAGTGCCGTCGTCGAGGGTATAATCGAGGCGGAACGGCACGGTGGCGTCCGGCGCATCCCAGCGGATGACTTCCGTATCACCGGGCTTGAAGCCTTCGCCGCCGAGCGGGTAGGTCAGCTCCACGGCATCGGCGATGTAGCTATAAGTCAGCCAGAACGCCTGCGGCCCTTGCGGCACGGCCCGCCCGCTGACGGTGAACACGTAGGCCCCGGCGCCCACGCGCGGGTTCCGGATCGTGATCTGCTCGGTGTTGTTGAGCGAGTCGCGCGCCGGGCGGGCGGGCGCGTTGAGCTGCGCCACGGTGGGGCGGTGGTCCAGCACCCAGGGCAGCAACGGCGTGGCGGGGCCAGTGAGCGAATCGTAGCCGCTCAGGTCCAGGTTGTTGACCAGTGCCGGGCGGGCGTTGGCGGCGGCTTCGCGGTCGGCCCAGTGCAGCAGGACCCGCAGCTCTTTCTGCCCCGCGGGCACGTCGATCACGAAGCGGCGCTGCCCGCCCTGCCCCAACGTGTCGAGGAAGTAGGTACGGCCTTCGAGCACCCGCACGGCGCGCAGGCCATTGATGCGGCCGTAGCCGTGCTTGAAGTCCGGACCGGGGTTGCCGAGGTCTTCGGCGGTGTTCAGCAGGGCGGCTTTGAGCAGGGCCGCCGGGGCTTCGGCCCCGCCGTTGAGGGTGCGGTAGGCGCCCACCAGTTGCGCCGCCACACCGGCCGTACCGGGCGAGGCCATCGAGGTGCCGGTGTACACGTCATAGGTATTGGGCGTGATGGTGGACGTGACATCGGTGCCCACGGCGCAGATATCGGGCTTGATGCGCCCGTCCGACGCCGGCCCGCGCGACGACGACGGCGCCAGCGCGTCGTCGTAGGTCACGTTGCCCACCGTCAGCACGTTTTTGCCCATCTTGTGGCCCCCGGTGATATTGCCCCAGCCCGCGCCGGCGCCGTAACCGAAGTTGGACGGTCCGGAATTGCCCGCCGAAAAGACGTGCAGCAGGTACGGCAACTGACGCATCTGCTGATCGACGGTGCGCGTGAAGGCCGTATAGCCGGCGTTCTGGCCGTCGCCGTAGCTGGAGTTCGTCACGCGCACCCGCCGCGTGGCATCGGCGTAGTTGGCAGGGGCCGTATTGAGGTTGCGCGGGTAGTCCTGATAGAAATTGAACGCCCCCACGGCCTGGCCCCGGTTGCGGGGTTCGAGGTTGCCGGCGCCCATCATGATGCCGGCCACGTGGTCGCCGTGGTCGCCCTGGCTGGGGCCGGCGAGGCTCACATCGTAACGCCCCTGATAGTCGATGTGCGGGCCGATGGCGCCGTCGTCGCCGTGGCCGAGGGTCACGCCAGTGCCGTCGTAGTGGCGGCCGGCGCCGTAGTCGGTGGCCAGGGCATTGGCGCGGTGGTCGGTGCGGGCGCGGAAGTTTTCGGGGACGCCCGGCGCCGGGGCCGCTTCCACGGCGCTCACCCAGGGCAGGGCCGTGAGGCGCGGCAGGTCGGCGTCAGCCAACGTCAGGCGCAATTGATGGGCAAAATCGTCGTGGCTGACGAGCGCAAACCGCCGCCGGGGCAGCGCGGCCAGCGCCTGGGCAGCCGTCAGGGCGTCGTAGTAGGTCACGACCACTTCCAGCCGACCAGCCCCGCGCCGGGCGTGGGCGGGCACAGTGCCCGTGGCCAGCGTTCCGGCCCGTTTCCAGGCGCCGGGCACCGCGCCCAGGCTCCGAATACCGAAACCGGCGAGGGCCGCCAAGTCCAGCCCAACGGGCAGGCTGACGGTGTAGGCATTGGTGGGCAGGTAGTCGAAGAAAACTAGCCCCAGCTTCCGCAGGGCGGTTTTTTGGGCTTCCGAAGGCAGCCGCTCAAACTGGACGAGCCGGAACACGCGCCCCTGCCAGGCATCGGTCGGGGCGGGCTGCCGGCCGCGCGCCAGGGCATTGAAGTTGGCGGGCGGCACCACATCGCCCACAGCCAGGTGCAGCGTGTGCGGCGCGGCGGGCGGGGCCACGGCCTGCGCCCAAACGGCGGACGCGCTACCGGCGCCCAGGCTCAATAACAGGGCCGCCGTCCGGCCCCAACGCGTAACGTGCTTCATCCGCCGAAGATAGCGCGCGGGGCCACATTGCCCGCCGTAGTCCAGGGCCGTACTTTCGCAGCCGCTCACCTTCGTTTGCCCCAATGGCCACTACCCCGCCGGACCAGTCGCGTTTCATTCAGGATATCACCATCCGCAACTTCAAGTGCTTCGAGGAGTTGAAAATCGAAGGCTGCGGCCAGTTCAACCTGATTCTGGGAGATAATAATGTGGGCAAGACGAGCGTGCTGGAGGCACTGCTGGTGGATGAGAATCCGTACCGAATGCTTGACGCACTACACCAATTGTTGGACGTTCGTGGATTAGCCGACCCACCAGCCCGAAAGGCTAAAGACGATATGATATTCAGAAACTTGGTGGAGTTTTTTACTAATCGCCGCTACCCGGAACAGCCGATTTTCATTGAGATAGGATTCCGACACGGGCGAATGAAAAGCCCGGTTACGGTAGCCCTCAAACAGGTAAACCAACTGTCTAAAGTCCTGCGCTTGGCTTTCAGCGAAGCCGGTGGCACTGGTCGGTACGCGATTTACTTTTCGAGTTGGATTCGAGAGGATGCCATCGATTTGGGAGGCGACGGCACGTGGGATGCTGACTACGGCGATCCACATCATTTCATCCCAGCCAGCCTGTTCCCGGATGATGAATTAGCGGCTAGCTACTCCCACCTACTCAAGCGCACCGACGACCAAGAGCGCCTGCTACGTGCCTTACAAGAATTCGCTCCCGATGTGCGACGCGTTGAAATCGCCAGCGACGAGAAATTGGGGCCTTATTTAATCGTTCGATTGGCAACGTTGGACTTACCCATTGCGCTGGAAATGATGGGCGAAGGGACGCGGAAACTGTTTCGCATTCTACTCGAAACGGTGGCTGCACAAGATGATCGCCTGATGATCGATGAAATCGACGCGGGCATCCACTACAGCCGTTTCGCCACGCTCTGGCGCACCACGCTGCTGGCCGCCATTGCCAATAACGTGCAGCTTTTCATCACCACCCACAATAACGAGTGCCTCCGGGCGCTGGCTCAGGTGCTGGAAACGGAAGAATTTGCGCCCTACCGCGCCGAGTGCCGCGCCTTTACGCTGCGGCGTCTGCCGGATGGCAGCACGAAGGCTTACCAACGTGACTTTGAACACGCAATGGAAAACGACTACGAGATTCGGGGCGGTCAGCTATGAGCATCGTGCGCATTTTCGTGGAAGGCACCGCTGACGAACGCTTCCTGCGCGAACTGATGGAGGATTGCTGCGGAGACGCCGACTGGCAACGAGTCAAGTTTCAAATCCTGAAAGGCAAAGACAACCTGCTTGCCCGCAAACATTGGCAGGGCTTGACCTCCTACTTCGCAGAGGTCACGGATGCGGGTGGAACCAACCTCGTCATCCTGGATGCGGACGGCTCGTGGCGCGACCGGCAGACCGAGCTGGCCGCTTTTCGTGCCGATACCAACGTGGCATTTGAATCCTTTCTACTCCCCGACGACCACCAACCCGGCGAACTGGAAGACCTGCTTTTCGCAGCCGTACCGGCCGAAAACCAACCTATTCTCACCTGTTTCGACGGAATGGTGGAATGTCTGATGGCAGGCGAAAAGCCCTTCCGCATTCCGGACGTCAAGGAGAAAAAGGTGTACGTGTACCTCGACATCGTGCTGCCCGACGAAAAAATAAAGCGAGAGAAGACCCAGCCGCCCAACCGCGATTTCCGTGGCGCAGCTCATTGGAACCTGAGCGCGGCCGGCCTAGAGCGACTGCGGGCATTTCTTCAGCGGCACCTGCTCCCCACCCCGTAAGCCGGCTCCCCGGCGTCGCACATCGTTTCTTTACCGGCTCATCGGCCCTTTCGCCCGTTTTATCCCGTTTCGTGCCTGAATCTCTTGCCCTTTCTCCCCGGCTTGCGCCGGGCCTGACTGCCCTTTGGCAATCGGAAAATTCCCAGTCTTTGACGCAGGGCCGGGGCTATGCCCACCCCGCCGCCGTGCCGCCGGGCGCCGTGCTGTTCGTGGGGCTGGCCACGTCGTACAACCAGACGCAGAACGTGAACGGCGACCCGGCCGCGCCGCTCGTCTTCGACGTTACCGACAACCCCGGCGCTTTTTACCGGCGGGAAATGGACTTTCTGGCCGCCGTCTCACCCCGGCTCCCCTACGGCCACCTCGACGTGCTGTACCAGCGCGAAAGCGACCCGAAGGTGCTGCAAGCCGCCCTCTACGACGACGGCCCCGGCGCCGCTTTCGGCACCGCCCAATTGCAGCTTACCCACGACCTGCTGACGCACCTCACCCACCTCCCGCCCGACCAACGGCCGCGCGCCCTGGTGGTAGCCAACCGGCTGGCGCAGGAGCTACTGGGTTATTTTCATAACGACGCCACCCCCACCGCCCGCCCCTGGCTCGGCCTGACGTTCACGGAGCAGCCCGGCCTGCCCGACGAAGAGCCGTTCTACCGCTGCGAGGCCTGGGGAATGGTGCCGGTGCTGTTCACGGTGCCGTTCAGCGGCCTGTCGGAACGCTATAACACGCCCGACAAAAAGGCCAAAAAGCACGCCCGCCTGGCCGCTACGCTCAAGCGACTGCTGTGAAGTCAGGCTCAGGACTTACGCAGGTGCACGGGTTGCTGATGGTCCCGAAGGGACTATCCTTCGGTAGCACAGGTTATTAGCCCGATTTTGGGCGGTCCCGAAGGGACT
>JANPLI010000148.1:0-18731 GCA_031426455.1 Hymenobacteraceae bacterium
TTTGAACTGCGCCGTGAACCGGCGACGATTGCGTTTTGCGCTCATAAGTCGAACTTAGCCACCCTTAGCGACCTGTCCAACTTTTGGGGAGCACTACACTCCCCCACCCCGCCAACCATTTCAGGCGTGGGCCAGGATAAACTCCGCCGGGATGCACAGCTTGTGATGCAGCCGTTTGGCAAGGTTCATCTGCACTTCCCGCTTGCCGTAGAGGATATCGTTCAGGCGGCCGGGGGTGATGGCGGCGATCTCCGCCTTCACGCTACCACAATCCCCGTGCGTTTGATTTCTTCGGTGAAGGGGTCGCCGTCCGCGAAGTAGGCGGTTTGGAAGGTGTGCGGCTCGATGCCGAGGCGGCCGTACTTCCACAGGAGCTGGACGAAGGGATGCACGTCGGACGGCAGGCCGGTAAAGGAGTCGCTGATCAGCGCCAGGTCGATGTCGGACTCTTCGTGCTGCTCATCGCGCGCGTAGGAACCGAACAGGATGACTTGCCGCAGCGGTACGCCCGCCGCGCGCACCTCGGCCACGAACGCGCGGACTTGCGCTAGGGCAGCTTGGCGAGTAAGCATTGGCGAAAATTACAACCCCTATCCTCCCCCAGCCCGCCAGAAAGCCCGTGAACCGGCCCAGCCAGCCGGGCGCAGCTAGGACAGTAAGCGGGCGTAAAGGACTTGGCGGCGCTCGATGTGCTGCGCCACGGCCTCAGCCCACGCGGGTAGCGGCGACGTGAGGCGCGTCAGGGACGCGGGCGTGATGGTCAACGCGGGCTGGTAGGTGCCGCGCGTGTTGTCGAGACAATCAATCTGGGCGAAGTCGCGGTAATACTGCTTGAGCAGCGAAAGCGACTGGTGGTAGCGATGTTCGATTTCGGCCGGCGGTACGTCGTGGCCGCCTTTGGCAACCCGCTCCCGAACACGCTGCTGACACAGCGCGACGGATTCCAGGCCCACGTACACGAGCCGCACCGTGTAGCCGTCGCGCGCCGCCGTACGCAGCGGTTTGAAGTTGGCTTCCGTCGCCAGATTCGTTTCAATCGAAAAGGTCGCGCGCTGTCGGCGCAACTCCGCGACCCGCGCGGCTGCCAACTCAATCAGTTCGAAACCACTCAGGCGTGGGAACTGGGCTTGCAGCGTGTCGGCATTGACTTGTTCGAGATAAACCCCGCCATCAGCGACCAAATCAGCGAAAAAGGTGGTTTTACCGGCGCCATTCGGGCCAGCCAGGACATAGAGTATCGGTCCGTTAACCTCAGACACCCGACACTGGTAGCTCTATTTCCCGGCGTTCACCAGTAGCGGGCCATTCCTGAATGTAGCGCCCATCCGCTGCCAGGTAGGTCAACGAGGTACGCGCAGCCAGGGCCTCCGCCCACAGGCGGGCGCGGTGGCGCTCCTGGTATTCGCGCGTGGTGAGGGAACGCAAAAACTCGTCAAAGGCAGTGGGCATCGGGTGCTTTCCTAACGGGAGTGTACGGAGTGAAGGTACTGCCTAACCGTCGGCTGGCGGTCACGGTTTCTGGTTTGGTTGCCCCGCCACAATTACAACCTCTATCCTCCCCCGCCCCGCCAAAAAGTCCGTTTTTCGGTTATTGCCTTCTATTTGCTAGGCCGCGTATGCCGCTGGGGGGCGTTTCCCCTTCCCGGCGTTCACCAACCTTAGCCATGAACCTCAATAACTTCACCATCAAGGCCCAGGAGGCCGTGTCGCAGGCCACGCAGGTGGCGGCGCAGGGCGGGCAGCAGGCCATCGAGACGGGCCACCTGCTGCGCGGGCTGCTGCTGGCCGACGAAAACGTGACCGGCTTCGTGCTCAAGAAGCTGGGCGCCAACATCGCGCAGCTCAACCAGAAGCTCGACGCGCTGGTGGCCGGTTACCCCAAGGTCAGCGGCGGGGCGCCGTACCTGGGCAACGACGCGGCGGCGGCCGTGCAAAAAGCGCAGGGTTTTCTGAAGGAATTCGGCGACGAGTACGTGGCCGTGGAGCATCTGCTGCTTGGCCTCGTGGGCGGGCGCGACGCCACCGCCGCGCTGCTCAAAGACGCCGGCCTGACCGAGAAAGACCTCAAAAAAGCCATCAAAGAGCTGCGCGGCGGCCGGACGGTCACGAGCCAGAGCGCCGAAGACCAGTACCAGAGCCTGAACCGCTACGCCGTGAACCTCAACGAGCGGGCGCGCAGCGGGAAGATGGACCCGGTGATCGGGCGCGACGAGGAAATCCGGCGGGTGCTGCAAATCCTGAGTCGGCGCACCAAAAACAACCCCGTGCTGCTCGGCGAGCCGGGCGTCGGCAAGACGGCCATCGTGGAGGGCCTGGCGCAGCGCATCGTGGCCGGCGACGTGCCTGAAAACCTCCAGGACAAGACCGTGATGAGCCTCGATATGGGCCTGCTGGTGGCGGGCGCCAAGTACAAAGGCGAGTTCGAGGAGCGCCTGAAAGCCGTGCTGAAGGAAGTGATCGATTCCGAGGGCCGCATCATCCTGTTCATCGACGAGATGCATACGCTGATTGGCGCCGGCGCGGGCGGCGACTCGGCGATGGACGCCGCCAACCTACTCAAGCCCGCCCTGGCGCGCGGCGAGCTGCACGCCATCGGGGCCACCACGCTGAAAGAATATCAGAAGTACATTGAGCGCGACAAGGCCCTGGAACGCCGTTTCCAGGCCGTGACCGTGGATGAGCCGAACGTGGCCGACGCCATCAGCATCCTGCGCGGCATCAAGGAAAAGTACGAGCTGCACCACGGCGTCCGGATTATGGACAGCGCCGTGATTGCGGCCGTGGAGCTGAGCAACCGCTACATCACCGACCGTTTCCTGCCCGACAAGGCCATCGACCTGATGGACGAAGCCGCCGCCAAGCTCCGCATCGAGCTCGACTCGATGCCCGTGGAGCTGGACGAAGTGCAGCGCCGCCTGATGCAGCTGGAGATCGAGCGCGAGGCCATCCGCCGCGAAAACGACAAGGACCGCGAGACGGTATTGGGCCGCGAAATTGCGGACCTCACCGAACGCCGCGACTCGCTCCGCGCCCGCTGGGAATCGGAGAAGGGCGTGCTGCACGGCATTCAGGCGCAGAAGGAAGCCATCGAAAAATTCCGCGTCGAAGCGGACCAGGCCGAACGCGCCGGCGACTATGGCCGCGTGGCGGAGTTGCGCTACGGCAAGATTCAGGAAGCCGAAGCCAAACTGAAGGAGCTTCAGGTTCAGGCCGAAGCCCAGAGCAATACCGGCACGATGCTCCAGGAAGTGGTGACGGCCGAATCGGTGGCCGAAGTGGTGGCCAAGTGGACGGGCATCCCGCTCGCCAAGATGCTGCAGGGCGAGCGCGAAAAGCTGCTGCACCTGGAAGCCGAGCTGGGCCGCCGCGTGGCCGGTCAGGAAGAAGCCATCGAGGCGATTGCCGACGCCGTTCGCCGCTCGCGCGCCGGCTTGCAGGACCCGAAGCGGCCGATTGGCTCGTTCATCTTCCTCGGCCCCACGGGCGTGGGCAAGACCGAGCTGGCCAAGGCGCTCGCTGAATACCTCTTCAACGACGAGAACGCCTTGGTGCGCATCGATATGAGCGAGTACCAGGAGCGCCACGCCGTGAGTCGGCTGATCGGGGCGCCTCCCGGCTACGTGGGCTACGACGAGGGCGGCCAGCTCACGGAGGCCGTGCGGCGCAAGCCCTACTCGGTGGTGCTGCTCGACGAGATCGAAAAGGCCCACCCGGACGTGTTCAACATCCTGCTGCAAGTCCTGGACGACGGTCGCCTGACCGATAACAAGGGGCGCGTGGCCAACTTCAAGAACACGATCATCATTATGACCTCGAACCTGGGCGCGCACCTGATCCAGGAAGAGTTCGCCACCCTCGACCCGAAGAACCCCGCCCCCACCGTGGACCGCGCCCGCGAGGCCGTCCTGGGCCTGCTGCGCAAGCAGTTGCGGCCGGAATTCCTGAACCGCGTGGACGAAGTGGTGATGTTCCAGCCGCTCGGCGCGCGGGAAGTTCGCCGCATTGCAGAGCTACAGTTCAAGCAAATTCAGGCGCGCCTGGAGGAATCCGGCATCCGCCTCGAGGCCACCGAAGAAGTGATCGAGCATCTGGCCGAAGCCGGCTACGACCCACAGTACGGCGCCCGCCCCCTGAAGCGCGTGATGCAGCGGCAGGTGCTGAACGAATTGAGCAAGGCCATCCTGGCGGGTGATATCAAGCCGGATGCGGTAGTGGAAGCGCAGCTCGATGCCGACGGCCGGATTCGGTTCGAGAACCTGGAGGTGCCGGCGCTGTAAGGCGTGCGGTGCTGTGAAAATGAGACCGCCCCGTCGGCCGTAAGGCCGGCGGGGCGGTTACTTTTATTCTGACATGAAGCCTCACGCTCTACTCTTCTTTCTAACCAGTGCGTTACTGGTTGCCTTTGCATTGCCTTCGCTGGCCGACCGTAGCCTCCCTGGCGGGGAGATACTTGTTGAACTAGTGGGAGCGTTCGTTGCCGTTGTAGCAGTCCTCACCTGTGGGCCACCGTTGTTGGGCATTTGGCGACTTATAAAACGGCAGCCCAGAACAAATAGTCCAGGGTTGGCGATTCTCAATCTGTTAGCAGTGCTAGTATGGCTTGAAATTTCGACTGCCTACTGGGAAGCGATAATCGGCTCCATAGGGTGTGGCGCGATTGCCGCAGCGCTGTTTCGCCGGCGGCGCACTGTCGCAGCGGATGCTCTGCCCCTGACTGAGCGGCAGCGTAGATGGGGAAAAATTGCCGTGTGGTTGGCGCTGGTGTTAATTGGTGGGGGCTGTTATTGGTGGTTGATGGAGCAAAAAAAGCAACAGGATCGGTACCAGCGCGCTATTCATGAATACGCAACGCCGGAAGAAGTCCACGAAGCGGCCCGACGAATGAGGAAGTAAGCACTCCATCACTCGTACCCCGAAGGGGTTTCGGTAGCAAAGCCCAGGGTTGGGGCCGAAGGCGCCTACCCCAGGGGCGCCGCCGCGCCGGGGGATGGCGAACCCCAATGGGGTATGCTACTTTTAGGGCTGCCAACACGTTGGCAAAAAGTATGAACCTCACCGACATCACCGCCTACATCGAAGTGAACTCGGAAATTCGCTTCGGCAAGCCCATCGTGAAAGGCACCCGCACTACCGTGGCCGAAGTGCTGGAAATGCTCGCCAACGGTATGAGCGCGGCTGATATTCAGGAGGATTTCCCGGCGCTGGGGCCGGAACAGGTGCGGGCGTGTCAGGAATATGAAGCCGCGTAGCGCCGTGATAAGCTGAAAGTCCCGTAGGGACTACCATCCGGTAGAGAAACGGTATGCCAGAAATGTATTGCGGTCCCGGAGGGACCACCTTTTTACACATAGGTAGTCCCTCCGGGACCGCCCGACGACTACGCTAATAATTGCTGCTACCGGACGATAGTCCCTCCGGGACCGCCCTCACCGTCCCTCCACGATCTCCACCCGCCCGGTAGCGGGCCACTCGCGCACCATTCGCCCCTGCCCGTCCAGATACACGACGCAGGAATTAGCCGCCCGCGCCTTCGCCCGCACCATCTCCCGAAAGCCTTTTTTAAACCCTGGGGTGGCCACCCGCTCGGCCAGCGCGGCGAGGTTAGCGAGTTGCTGAGCGACGGCGGGGGATTCGGTATCCATTGAGGATTGGGTAAATGAGGTGCAACCAAACAACGCCCCGCCCGGCGCGAATGGTGCGCCGGGCGGGATGAGCATCTCACCCCAGCATATGCAGCCGCCGCTTCAGCTCGTCCTTGCAGGAGCGGCTGACGGGCACGGCATCCTGGCCGAACAGGACGCAGCCTTCCTCGTAGCCCTGCACCTGCTCCAGATTGACCACGTGCGAACGGTGCGTCCGGAAGAAAGGCGGGTCCGGGAGCTTGCTCTCCAATTCTTTCAGGGTGGAATAGACCACAAACTGGCCCTGCGTGGTATAGAGGCGCACGAAGTTGTCGAGCGCTTCGAGGTACCGGATATCCGCCACGCGGAGTTTGACGTAGCCCTGGCCCTTCTTGACGAAGAAGAAGTTGGTGCTGGGCGCCTGGTTAGGGGCCGTTAGTTCGGCCGTCGGCGGCAGTTCGGCGGGCATCGTCAGGTTGGCGGGCTGCCGGGCGGCGAAAAGGGCCAGTTCGAGCTGGGTGCGCAGGGCGGCGTCGGTGAACGGCTTTAGGATATAGCCGTAGGGCCGGGCCATCTTGGCGCGGTTCAGGGTGGCGGGGTCCGACTGCGCCGTCAGGAACACCACCGGCGTCGCAAACTGCCGCCGGATGAGGAGGGCCGTGGCAATACCGTCGGTATCGCCAGCGATGTTGATGTCCATCAGCACCAGCTCGACGGGCTGCTCCGCCAGGACGCGCAGCGCGTCGTCGGAGTTATCAACGGGTTCGAGCGGTTCGTGGCCGAATTTGCGCAGGGAGCGCTCGATGTCGGCGGCGATCATAAATTCGTCTTCAACGATCAGAATGGTAGCCATCGGGGGAAGGAAAAGGAAACGGGCGGAATAGCCCTTTGGTATGAAGCCGCAAATTAGCAGGCAACGGCGTTTAAACCGACTCGCGAATCAGCTCGATATGAATCCCGGCCTGGCCATTGGGGGCGGTGTGGAGGGTGGCGCCCAGCTCGCGGCTAAACGTTTGGACAAGCTGCGGGTCGAGGCCCGCCGACCACGGCGGGGCCGCGCCGCCCGGCATCATCAGCATCCGGACGCCGTTCACGCTCAAGCGTAAATGGAAGCCGCTGACCCCACGCGCGTCCAGCGCCACGTAGAGGTGGCCCCGGCTGCTTTCCCGAAAGGCGTGCTTGCAGGCAATGGTCAGCACCTCGCTGATCAGCATCGCGAACGCACTGGCTTCGCGCACCCGGAGCGACAAGGGCGCCAGCTCCGTGGTCAGGTGAATCTTGCCGCTGCCGGTCTGGTCGTAGGCTTCGCGCAGCGTGTTCAGCAACTGCGTCAGGTAGGCGTCGAGGCGTACTTGGGTCAGGTCGTCGCCCCGGTACATATGCTCGTGCAGCAGCGCGAGGGCCTGAATCCGGTCCTGGCTGACTTCCACGGCCGCCTGAATCGCCGGGTGCGCATCGGCCTGCCACTTCAGCAGGCTGCTGACCATCTGCAGGTTATTCTTGACGCGGTGGTGAATCTCCTGAATCAGCATTTCCTTGTGCAGCAGCCCTTGCCGGACTTCCTCGGTAGCGGCCGTGAGGCGTTGGTTGGCCTGGGTCCGCCGCCGGATCTGGTGCGTCAGCCCGCCCGCGCTGAGCAGCAGCAGCGCGGCCATACTGAACGCCAGGCGGGTCTGCTGGCGGGTGCGGGCAATGGCCGCCTGCTGGGCCTCCAGCGTCAGGCGTTGCACTTCCAGCTGGCGGCGCTGCTGACGGGTGCGGTAACGGGTTTCCAATTCCGCCACCTGATTCGATACCTCCCGACTGAAAATACTGTCTTTGAGCACGATGTACCGGCGGTAGCTGGCCGTGGCGGCCTGATAGTCGCCGGCCTGGGCGTGCAGCTCGGCCAACTGGCGGTGCGTGTCGCGCACCACGCGCCCAAACTGCCGTCCCACCCGCAGCGCGTCGGTGTAGTAGGCCACCGCGCGGGCGGTGTGGTGCAGCTCCCGGTGGGCGTTGCCCAACGCTTTGAGGCTGGTGGCCTGCCCACTGATATTGTGCTGCTGCGTCGTGATTTGCAGCGCTTCCTCCAGGTACGGCACGGCTTCGGCGTTGCGGTGCAGTTCCAGCAGCACCGTGCCGACATTGGTGAGCGCCTTGGCTTCTTCGTCCGGCTCCTGGGCGCCCCGCAGCAGCGCCAGCGCCCGCTGGCCATTGCGGAGCGAGGTGGCCAGGTGGTGCAGGGCACTCTCGACGTTGGCGAGGTTGATATAAAGAGCGGCCACCCCGAGCGAATCGCCCATCTGCCGGTAGAGCTGCAGCGAACGCCCGTAGTAGCGCAGGGCCGCGTCGAACTGCTTGTGCGAAAAGCATAGGTTGGCCAGGTCGTTGAGGCACGCGGCCTGGCCGTCGGGGTCGCGGTTGGCCTCGTGCAGGTTCAGCGCCCGCCAGTAGGCATTCAGCGCCAGCGCGTACTGCTCCCGCACGAAATAAGCACTGCCGATATTCGTGACGGCCCAGGCGCGCTCCAGGGTGTCGTGCTCGGCCACGGCCACGGCCTCGGCCTGGCGGGCCAGGCGGAGGGCCAGGTCCGGGTTGGTCGCCAGGGCTTCTTCGGCGCGCTTGTCGATCTGCTGGGCGCGCGACATCGGCGGCTCGGCGGTGGCCGTCGCCGGTGGCGCGGCCTGGGCCGCCGTCGGCAGGGGCCGCGCGGCGAACAGCAAAGCGGAGAGCATTAGCGGCAACAGGCCCCACACGCCCCGCCGTATTTCGAACCGGGCGCCCCCTTCCACCCCGGCGCCGGTGCTGAGGGTGGCGCGTAACTGCCGGCTCAGCAACCGGACGAGCTGCATCCCCAGCGAAGGCGGACGGGCGGGCGCCGAGGCAGCGGCAGCCGGGGCGGGCAAGCCCACGCCATCGTCGGCCACCACCAGCCGGAAAGCTGGCCCCGGCCCTGCGGTACCGGGCGCGGGCAAGGCCGGGGGCGCGGCGCTCGCTTCCAGGCTAACGTGCAGGTGGCCAGCGGTGCGCCCCCGAAAGGCGTGCTTGTAAACATTGGTCAGGATCTCGTTGACCATCAACCCAAACGGCACGGCTTCCTGCGCACCCAGCACCAGCGGCGCCAGGCTAGTAGTGAGGCGTACCGGGCAATGGGCGGCGGTGTGCGCGGCGTGGAGCGCCTCGATGAGCTGGCCGAGGTAGGTATCGAGCCGGATCTGCGCCTGCTCATCGGCCCGGTACAGGTTTTCGTGGACCAGCGCCATTGCCTGAATCCGGGCCTGGCTCTCGACCATTGCCGCCCGTACGATGGGCGCATCGGGGCTATCGGTCGGCTGCCACTCCAGCAGATGGCTTACCATCCGCAAATTGGACTTGACCCGCTCGTGCACCTCCTCCACCAGCAGCTCCCGTTGAGCGGCCGTCTGCCGGATTTCGGCGTGCGTAGCGGCCAGCAGTCGGTTCGTCCGGATGCGTTGGCGCGCCAACCAGGCCAGTGCCCCCGCGCCCAGCAGCAGCACCACCGCGCTGGTAAGGCCAAAGCCGAGCAGCTGGTTTTTGCGGCTCAGGTCGGCCCGCTGGGTGCGCAGCAATAACTGCTGTTTCTGAAGCTGGCGCCGTTGCTGCTGGGTACGATACCGGGTTTCGACCTCGGTCAGGCGCGCGGCTGTTTCCCTGGTGAAAATACTGTCTTTCAGCGCATTGTAGCGTCGGTAGTTTTCGTAGGCCGCCGCGTATTGGCCGGCGCGTTCCTGCACCGTGGCCAGGCGCAGGAGGTTGTCGCGCACGGTGTAGGAATCGGCCCCGCCGAGCGAATCGCCCCGTAGCCGGGCCTGGGCTTCCGTCCGCTCGTTGAGCGGGTGCGCGGCGGTGCCGGGGGCCACTGCCTGCGCCTGGCCCAGCAGCGCGGGCAGGAGCGCTACTAATCCAATCAGCAGCATACGGAAGACGGAGCGAGCCACGGCAGCAACGACACACGCGGCGAACCGCCGCAATTCCCCGCCAAGCTACGGATTCGGCGGCGCCCTGCCATTGGGGGGCTTTCACTCACGGAGCCGTTTTGCCACTCGCCCGGCGAAAGCGGCCACTCGCCAAGAGGTGCTGGGAGGAGGGGGGGCAGCCCGCCGAACATTGTATCGTCAAACGACCCGTAGCACGTTCGCCGCCGGCTTCCTGACCTCCATATTCCCCCCACAATGATGATGACCCGCTTCTCCCTCTCCCCCCTGACCCGTGTTGAAATCAGCGGCTGGCTCGTATTGGCGCTCCTGCTGTGGCTGTTGTTCACGAACCACGACGCCGTGGCGACGCCGCTATCGGCCGCCCCCTACCCCACCACGGCCGCTCCGGAACTGGCCCCCGCCTTGTCCGAACTTACCGCGGCTGCCCCGGCCGCCGAGCGGGTATTCGCCGGCTTCGCCCCGGCCACCCGGCAGTCGGCAGGCCTGCGGGGTCTGGGCCGCCTGCGGGGCCTTTTCCAACGCAACCGGCCCGCGCATCATCAGCCCCTGGAATGCCCGGCGTACGGCCACAACCGGATGGGCGGACACGCCGCCGACCGCCAGCGTACCCTACGGCGGCAGCACCATCGGCGCAGCATCGACCGCCTGCACCGCAAGGGCAGCGTCTGGAGCCGGCTGGGTCTGGCGAACTAGATTTAACCCACCGTCAGCCCACCGGCAGCCAATACCAGGCGGCGGGCGCACTTCACAAGCTCAACAGCTCCTTGAAGCGCACCGCCTGACGGGTCGATACATCGACCCGCCGCCCGCCGCGTAGCTCCAGCAGCAGGCCGCCTTTGTAGTAGCTGTGGACCCGCTCGATAGTGGTCAGGTTGAGAATCTGCTGCCGATTAGCGCGAAAAAACAGCTCCGGCGGCAGCTTCTCTTCCAGCAACTGCAACGACTTGTGCAACAGCGGCCGGTTCGCCCCAAAATAGACCCGGACATAGTTGCCCTCGCCCTCGAACAGGTCGATCTCTGCCAGTCGCACGAAGTAGCAGTGTTCGCCGTCCTTCAGAAAAACCTGACTCTGTGGCGTGAGGCGGGCTTCCGAAGCCCCGGCAGCGGTACCCGACGGCCCCTCGGCCCGCCCCCGGAGCGCCAGCCCGGTACGCACCCGGTCCAAGGCCTGCGCCAGCCGCGCCGGGTTGATGGGCTTCAGGACATAATCGAGGGCCGACACCTCAAAGGCGCGGGTGGCAAACTGGTCGTAGGCGGTGATGAAAATCACCGGCGGCACGTCGTCGAGGCTTTCGAGTAGCTCGAAGCCGGTGGCGCCGGGCAGCGAAATATCGAGCAACAACAGGTCCGGGCGCAGCCGCCGGAGGGCCGCGCGGGCGGCGTCGGCGTCGGGGGCCTCACCCACCACTTCCACGTCCGGGTGCGCCGTGCGGAGCAGGTAAATCAGCTCCTGCCGGGCCAGGGCTTCGTCTTCGACAATCAGGGTCCGAATCATCAGCGAACGGAATAAGTGGGCGTGGCGGGTAGGTGCAGGCCCGCCACCACCACCCCAGCGGGCGTTTCGGCGAGCGTGAGCCACGCGGCCGGGCCGTACAACACGGCCAGCCGCTGACGGGTATTGAGCAGGCCCAGCCCGCCGGTGGCCGACGTGGGCAGCGCCGGTAAGGAGGCGGTCGTCAGACCATCGGCGGGCACTGGCTGGGCGGGCAGGTGGCCGGGCTGACGCACTTCGAGCAGCAGGCGGTCGGGCGGCACGGGCGTGGCACAAACGCGCAGCTCGCCGCCGGCCGGAAAGGTGGCGATGCCGTGCTTGACGGCGTTTTCGACCAGCGTGAGCAGCGCCGCGGGCGGCACGGGCCAGCCCAGCGCGGCGGGCGGCACGTCGAGGTCCACGCGCAGGCGGTCGGGGCCGAAACGGGTTTGTTCGAGGGCCAGATAGTCCTGCACGGCGGCCAGTTCTTCGCGCAGCGCCACCACGGGCTGCTGGCCGTAGCGGAGCGAATAGCGCAGCAAGTCGGCCAGTTGCGTGACGGCCGTGCGGGCGCCGTGCGGGTCGCTCAAGGTTAGCGCGCGGATACTGTTGAGGGCGTTGAAGAGGAAATGCGGGTTCACCTGGGCGCGGAGCGTGTCCAGCTCGGCCTGCCGGAGGGCGGCTTCGGTGCGCAGGTGCCGCACCTCGACGGCCGTCAGGCGTTGCCCGGCGGCGAAGAAGTGATAGGCCAGAAACCATACCGCCAGGTAGCGGATGCCGTTGGTGATGCTGAGCCAAAGGCGGGCGGGGTCGCCGAAGGCCCACTGCCCGGTCGTCAGGCCCGCCCAAAGGCTGCCCGTCAGGTGAATCGCCAGCGAAATCAGCAGCATCGCGCCCACCGCCACGCCCACCTGCTGCTGCGCGGGCCACGCCAGCACGCCGGTTCGCACCAGTACGCTGCGGTACAAGTGCGTCAGGCCGAAGCCCACGGCCGCCAGCAGGAGCAGCATCCAACCCACGCCGGGGCGGTCCACTCCCAGGGCCTGAAACGAATAGAATTGGGTGAGCCAGAAACCGGCCCAGCCGGCGGCCTGGCAAAACCAGTAGGCAGGGCGGGGCGCCGAAGCGGAAACGGCCATCAGCAAGCACTGGCGCGGACAGAAATCAGGCCCGGCACCGGAATGTAAAAGTAGCGGGCCGGGCCAGCGGGCCGGGCACCGTTTTCCGGCAGTGCGGAAAAGGGGGCGTCGAGCGTGAGGGAGGGCGCGGGCGTAGGCCGAAAAGTAGCCGGGACGCGGCGCCGGACCGCGTACTTGCGTGCGGCGAAAACCTTGCCGCCAGTCGATACTCATTAAAACGCCTGGTGTGCGTTTAGTTGGAGCGCCCATTGGTCTTCCTTGCTTGGCTCCGTAGCCCGGCGCTTCAGCGCCGGGATGGCAAGTGCCCTCCTAATCAGGAGGGCTTTAGCCCTGTTTTCGGGGCTAAAGCCCCGCTGGAAAGGGGCTCGCCTGTTGCCCCGGCGCTAAAGCGCCGGGCTAAGGAAATAACGCACACCAAGCGCTAAAGCGCCGGGCAACGGAGCTGAACGCACACCAAGCGTTAAACACCCGTGTTTATAAAATCCACTGGCGGGCGCGAAAACTAAACACCCGTGTTTATAAAACCCACTGGCGGGCGTGAAAACTAAACACCCGTGTTTATAAAACCCACTGGCGGGCGCGAAAACTAAACACCCGTGTTTATAAACCCGACTGGCGAGCGCGAAAACTAAACAGCTGGTTTCGGACGTCGGCTGCCCAAACGGCCTTCCGCCGCGCCCGCCCCGGCTTTTGCCGCGCTCCTGTAAAAAGGGTGGCGGGTGGGGCCGCGCGCCGGTAGGTTTGCAGCGGCCAAAAACGTTTTACCTCACGCCAAACCCCCTTTCCTGATGCGCGCTTCCCGTTTGATGTCGGCGCTGACCGGCCTGTTGTTGTTTTTCGCTTTCGAACCGCTGCTGGCTCAAACCTACGCGTGGCGCACCCTGAGCGGGGCGCCGTCGAATGGCCAGAAGCAGGACGATATCTACTTCCTAAACCCGCGCCTGGGCTGGGCCGTGAACGGCTCCGGCCAGATTTCGCGCACCACCAACGGCGGCACCTCGTGGCAGCGCCAACTCACGCAGTCGGGCACGTACTTCCGCTGCATCGGTTTTCAGGACTCGCTGCGCGGCTTTGCCGGTAACATCGGCCCCAACTATTTCCCCGGCGTGACCGATACCAACCCGCTCTACCGGACCGACGACGGCGGCGCCACCTGGGCGCCCGTGACGACCATCAGCGGCCCGGCGCCCACGGGGTTGTGCGCGCTGCAGGTGGTTTCGCCGCAGGTGCTGGTAGCGGCCGGGCGCGTAGGCAGCCCGGCGCACTTCCTCCGCTCCACGGACGGCGGCGCGAACTGGACTTCGCGCGAGCTGCCCGACACGCTGATTCAGATGATTACGGATGTGCACTTCGTGAGCGCCGACACAGGCTACGTCTTCGGCGGCACCAGTGCCAACATTCAGGTTTCGCGCGGCGCCGTGCTGCGCACCACCGACGGCGGCCAGACCTGGGTGTCGGTTTTCAATTCGACCCACCGCTTCGAGATGGTCTGGAAGGCCACCTTCCCCAGCCGCCGGGCGGGCTACCTGACGCTGCTCTCCTATGCCCCCAACGCGCCCGAACGCTTCCTGGCCCGCAGCCAGGACGGTGGCCGAAGCTGGACCGAGCTGCCCTTCGTGAACAACGGCAACAAGGCGTTCGGCATCGGGTTCGCCACCGATTCGGTGGGCTGGATTGGCACCGATACCGGCACCGGCTACCAAACCGTTGACGCTGGCCAGACCTGGCGGTCGGTGGCTCTGGGCCGTTACATCAATAAGGTGCGCATCCTGCGCGACCAAGCCACGGGCCGCGCCATCGGCGGGTACGCGATCGGCCTGAACCTGGCCAAGCTCACCGTCACACCGACCGCGCCCACCGGCTTACCGGCCGTGGCGCCGGCGCCCGCCGCCAATCCGTTTCGCCTGAGCGTGGCGCCCAACCCGGCCACCCGCCAACTGACGCTGCACTACCGCCTCAGCCGCCGCCAGCGCGTGACGCTGCTGCTGACCGACGCCACCGGCCGCACCCTGGCCACCATCCTGACCGACGCCGTGCGCCCCGCCGGCGACCACACCGAGGCCTACACCCTACCCGCCACCCTGAGCAACAACGTGGTGTGGTTCACGCTCCGCGCCGAAGAAGGGCGCGACAGCACGGCCGTGAGTGTGCAGCCGTAAGCGCGCCCCCGTACCGGCGGCGCGGCCCCGCGCCGGACGCAAAATTCGCAAAAAATGACACGGTCCCTCCCGAAATACCTGGCCTTGGCGGCGCTGTTTGCCCTGACGGGCTGCCACGTCGGGCGCTTCTTTATCTACAATTTCGCGGACATCAACGACTGGCGGAAGTTTCCGGCGCGGCCCGTGGTGCGGGCCGCGGGGCAGGCGCCGTTTCAGTTTCATCGGCCGGCGCCTGGCAGTAAGGCGTTTCGGTTGCCGCAAGAGTTTACCCTCTACCAAGGCACCAAAAAGGAGCGGAAACTCACGTTCGAGGAATTTCAGCGCGAAAGCGGCACGGTGGCGCTGCTGATCATCCGGCACGATACGCTGTTTTACGAAAACTACCTTGCTGGCTATGACTCGGCGGCCGTGGTACCGTCGTTTTCGGTGGCGAAGTCGTTCGTGTCGGCCCTGGTAGGCATCGCTATCGGCGAAGGGTTTATTGGCAGTGTGCAAGACCCGATCACGAAGTACCTGCCCGAGCTGACGGCGCCGGGCTTCGAGCGCATCACCCTCGAACACGTGCTGAATATGCGGTCGGGCATTCGGTTCAATGAGAGCTACATCAACCCCTTCGGCGACGCCGCGAAGTATTATTACGGGCGAAACCTGTTGAAATACGTGGCCCATATGCAGGTAGGCGAGGCGCCAAATCAGACCTTCGACTACATCAGCGGCAATACGCAGCTGCTCGGGATGATTGTCGCGCGGGCCACCAAACGCCCGCTCGCGCAGTATCTGCAAGAGAAAATCTGGCAACCGCTCGGGATGGAGTTCGATGCGTCGTGGAGCCTCGATAGCCGCCGCCACGACACCGAAAAAGCCTTTTGCTGCCTCAACGCCCGCGCGCGTGACTTTGCCAAATTCGGCCGCCTTTACCTGAACAAGGGCGTGTGGGAAGGCCGTCAGATCGTGCCGCGCGCGTGGGTCGAACTGTCGGCCTTTGACCCTGCGCCTACCCAAGCCAACTACTTTATGTACGGCTACCAGTGGTGGCACAACAACCGCAGCGAACCCGCCACCGACACCACCGGCCGCGGCTGGCTCCGCAAGGTCAACGCGACGCCGCCGCCGCGCGTTTTGCGCCCCACGGGCGATTTTTTCGCCGAAGGCATCCTCGGTCAATTCATCTATGTGTACCCCGAGAAGGGCTTTATCCTCGTCCGGCTCGGCAAAAAAGAAGGCCCGATGAGCTGGGCCGGGATCGGGCATCGGCTTGCTCAAATGAATTAGCCCACGCCGCAAGCACAAACAGGCAACCGGCCACTCCCGGCGTAGGTGCCCGCAGGATCGGGTTCACCCCCCGCGCCGAAGAAGGCCGCGACAGCACGGCCGTGCGTGTGCAGCCGTGAGGGGCGCGTGGCGAGTTTCGAGTAGCGAGTGACGAGTGACGAGTTTCGAGTAGCGCATGACGGGCTGGGATGCCATTAACAACTCGCAACCCGAAACTCGAAACTCGCACCTCGAAACTCGCACCTCGAAGCTCGCACCTCGAAACTCGAAACTCGCACCCAGACAACCCGCCGGGCGCGGGCAGGCTCCTTCGGCCGCTGATTCACCTTTATCCCGCTTGCTCGTGTCTCGTTTCTCCGCTCCCCTCTTGCTGGCCGTGTTGGCTGGCTGCCCGCTGACCGGCCTGCTGGCCCAATCGGCTCCCGCCCGCCCGGCGGCTTTCGTTCCTGCTTCCGTGGCCGAACCCGCCACGGACGCCTGCCGCCAGAGCCGGTTGCGGGACACAGCGCCCGGCGTCGGCCAGCTGCCGGCCAATCGCACGACCTCCGCCTTCCGGGCCTTCGAACAACTGATGAACCGCTACGACGTGACCTCCGCGCGCCTCGACCTGGGCCTGGAACGCACCGACAACCTGCTCCGCCCCGGCTCGAACGTGCTGACGCGGGCGCGCAACGTGTCGGCCACCACACCGCTCGACACCATCGGCTTCGAGCTGAACGCCGGTCTGACCGTCGATTCGCTGTGGGTGAACGGGCGCCGGGTACCTACGGCACGCATCGAGCGGCTGACCGGGGGACTGATCCGGACTCCGGTGCAGCCGGCCATCGCGCCCGGCGCAACGTTCACGTACCGAATCTGGTACCGGGGCGCGCCCGGCCCGACGGGCGGCTCGTTCTTCGGGCAGGGGCTGACGTCGGTGGCCGATCCGCAGTTCGGCAACCGCGTCACCTGGACGTTGTCGTCGCCGTTCGCCACGTCAGACTGGTGCCCGAGCAAGCAGGTGCTGACCGACAAGCTCGACTCGGTCACGGTGCTGGTTTCCACGGCGCCCACCAACAAGGTGGGGTCCAACGGCCGGCTTCGGCGCACCGACGCGCTACCCGACGGCCGGGTGCGCTACGAGTGGGCCACGGTCGGACCGATAGCTTATTACCTGATCTCGGCCACCGTCAGCGATTTTGTGGAACACCGCGCCTACGCCCACCCGGCGGGGTTGCCCACGCCGGCCGATTCGGTGCTGGTGCTGTCCTACGTCTATCCCAACGCCCTGGCGCCGTATCGTGCCGAGCTGGATCGCACGGCCGGGTTCATCGAGGCTTTTTCCGACAAATTCGGCCTCTACCCATTCTGGCGCGAGAAATACGGCCATGCGATGGCGTCCATCGGCGGCGGAATGGAACACCAGACGATGAGCACGATGGGCGGCTTCTCGTTCACGCTCACGGCCCACGAGCTGTGCCACCAATGGTTCGGCGATCACGTAACGTGCGGTTCGTACCGCGATATGTGGCTCAACGAGGGCTTCGCCACCTACGGCGAGTACGTCGCGCTGCAAGCCCTGGCCACCCCCGCCAACGCCCGGCAATGGCTCGACTACACGCGGGGCCAGGCGCTGGCCACCAACGCTTCGGTGGTCGTGCCGCCCACCGCCGACACCCTCGACGTGGCCCGCATCTTCGACGGCCGCAGCACCTACGCCAAGGGCGGCATCGTGCTGCATATGCTCCGGCACGTGCGCAACGACGACGCGGCCTTCTTCGCCGGCCTGCGCACTTATCAGCAGCAATACGGCGGGCGCACCGCCGTCACGGCCGACCTGCGGCGTTCGCTCGAAGCCTCCTGGGGCATTCCGTTGGGCTGGTTTTTTAACCAGTGGCTGACCGGCGCGGGCGCCCCGCGCGTGGCGGTGCGCTGGAATCAGGTGGGCGAAAACCTAGTGATCGAGAGCACCCAGACGGTCTCGCTGCCCAACCTGACGCCATTTTTCCGGATGCCGCTGGAAATCGACTACGTGCCTGGGCCCGGCCGCGCGGCCGTCACAGTGCGGGTCGAACAGACGCAGCCTGTGCAGACCTGGACCCTGCCGCTGGCCCCCGGCGACGTGGCCAGCACCCTGGCCATCGACCCGCGCGGCTGGAACCTGCTATCCGGGCGCCGCATCCAGCGCGATGTCGGGCTGGTGCTGGGCCTGAACCCGGATGCCACTTCCGAGAGCGCCCGCCTGGCCGTGTACCCCAATCCTTGCACCGATTTGCTGACCCTGCCCGCCGCCCCGCACTCGCGCACGGCCGAAGTGACCGACCTGACCGGCCGCCACGTGCTGACGGTGACGTTGCCTGCCGGAACCACCCAGCTAGCGACCGCTGCGCTGCCCGCCGGCACCTACGCGCTGCGCGTGATTGCGCCGAATGGCACGACCCAGCGCGTCCGCTTCAGCCGGCAATAGAGCCAGCGGCGCGCGGGGCCGGGTACCGGCGTTACGCGCCGTTACGGTTGGCAACGCGCGAGCCATCATTCGGTAGCTGACGGCGAAATTTTCCGCCCCGCCCCGGGCCCGAGGCCACCCTATTGGAAGAAAATGGCCTTTATTGCGCCAGCCCGGCACCCTCCCACCCTCAAACCCTCCCCTCGCCCATGCTGGTTATCGAACATCTGTCCAAGACCTACGACAACGGCGTCCGCGCGCTGCGCGACGTTTCGCTCACCATCCCGACGGGCCTGTTTGGGCTGCTGGGGCCGAACGGCGCTGGCAAGTCGTCGCTGATGCGCACCATTGCCACGTTGCAGGAGCCGGATAGCGGCACGATCAGGCTCGACGATCTCGACGTGCTGGCCGACAAGGACGCCGTCCGCCGCCGCCTCGGCTACCTGCCGCAGGAGTTCGGCGTCTATCCCAAGATCACGGCCGAAGAACTGCTCACGCACCTGGCGGTGCTGAAAGGCATCACTGACGGCGGCGAGCGCAAGGCCATCGTCAAGGCATTGCTGGAACAGACGAACCTTTACCACGTCCGGACCAAAAACCTGGGGGGCTATTCCGGCGGGATGAAGCAGCGTTTCGGCATCGCGCAGGCGCTGCTCGGCAACCCGCGCCTGCTGATCGTGGACGAACCCACGGCCGGCCTCGA
>JANPLI010000149.1:0-57584 GCA_031426455.1 Hymenobacteraceae bacterium
GCCAGCGCAAGCGCAGAAGATACACCCCCGGCGGGGCGGTGCCCAAATCCAGCGGCGCGGGGCTACTGCCCGCTGCCACGCTTTGCCGCCGCACCACCCGGCCCAGCGCATCGGTGACGAGGGCCTCGGCCCCGCCCGCGCTGGCTAGCGTGAAGACACCCGTCGCGCTGGGGTTGGGATAGACGCTCACCGCCGCCGCTTCCGTTGCCCCGCCCGGCAGCCCCAGCCCCGTGGGGCGGGGGCAGACGCGGGCGGGCGGCGCGCCGCCCGCCATCAGGTAGCCCATCGAGTCGATGCGGAACGCCCAGCCGTCGGACGTGCCCGTGTCGGGCGCGTTGGCGAAGAGGTAGCCCGTACCCAGGAAGCCGCCGTTGGGGGCGGCGCAGAAGCCGGAGAAATAGTTATCGCTCCGGGGGCCGTTGAGGTAGCGGTAGGTGCGGAACCAGACCGAATCGCCGTCGGCGCAGACCTTGTAGGCGAAGGCTTCCGTCACGCCGCTGCTCCGGGTTAGGGCCACGGTATCGTTCTGCTGGCCCGCCACGACGACCGCGCCATCGGCCAGTTCCACCGCAGCCAGAGGTTCTGGAATGGTGCGCGTCGGCCCCAGGGTGCGCTGCCAGAGCAGTTGGCCGGCGGGGGTGAACTTGTAGAGCGTCTGGCGGCCCCGGCGATAGTTGTAGATCGGCGGTTCCCCAGCTGCCCCCATCAGTAGATAGTTGCCATCGCGCGTGGCCAGTGTTGGCCCAACGCCGTTGATGACGGTCGAGTCGCCGAGCAACTTTTCCCAGACCGGGGCACCGGCCGCGTCCACCTTGAGTAGGTAGGAATACGAATGTCGGGCGAAGAGCGGCGTTCGGGCATAGCCACTGAGCAGAAAGCCGCCGTCGGGGGTGGCTGTCACGAAGTAGGTCCTCGTTTCGTCTTGGTTGCCGTAGTAGCGGCGCCAGAGCAGCGTACCGGCCGAATCGACCCGCAACAGCATCGCTTGCTGGTACTGGTCGCCGGTCGGGCGGCGGCGCACGGCCGTGCCCACCAGCGCGTAGCCGCCATCCAGGGTGCGGCACATACCATCTGCTGGGGTCTGGGCCACGGCCGGATCGCGGTAATTTCGCAGCCACAGCGTGTCGCCGAGGGCATTGAAACGCCAGAGCAAGGCATAGCTTCCTCCTCCTCCCAATGCTGTTCCTGCCATCGCATAGCCTCCTCCAGTGGCTGGTAGCAAACCTTGAAAACTAGGGCCGTAGTAGCTGATGGTTGGGTGCGCGAATTGCCGTACGCGGCGCGTTTGCCCCGCCGGCGTCAAAAAGCGGAGTTGCTGGGCGCGCCGTTGGTTAGGCCCAATATCGTTCACACCACCACTCATCACGAAACCGCTATCAATGGCGAGCGGAGAGGCCAAGTAGCTCTGGGTACCACTCAGGGCTGGGTAGCGATTGTTAAAATACTGCCCTTGGGCAGGGATGTTCATCAGAAGAAGCCCGGCTCCTAGCCCAGCACCTAGATAACGCATAGCAGTAAGACGTTCGGTCATAGTGGCTACCCGGCGCAAACCGAGTAGCCGCTATGCCCATAAACGTCATTAATCTAGGGCTGCACCACTAACGTACCCCGTTGGCCTTTCTGCTGCCCCACCCAATAGGTATAGTAGTAGAGGCCCGGCCGCAGGCCCGCGACGTCAAATTCAGTCGTGCCGGTTCCTGTCTCGTTGCGGAGGGTCAGCTCCCGCACGGGCTGGCCATAAAGGTTATACAGCACCAATCGACCGCTTTGCATCAGGGGCTGCGCAAAGGTCACTTCTACCCGGCCGCTGGCTGGGTTGGGGTGTAGTTGCACCGTACCCGCCACTTTCGCCGGTAGGGGCTGCACCCCGGGAGCAACTGCGCGGTTATACCCGCCCGTCGTATCCAGCGCCATTTCCTGCACGGGCCGGAAAACGTAGCCGCAGTAGTAGCTCAGCGCCGTGCGGCCAGCGACGTAGCCCCAGGTCAGGGTGTCGTTGGCGATGCGCCAGAGTGGGGCGCGCAGGCTTGAATCGGCCCGCAGGGCCACGGCAATGGCCGAATCGGACCCCAGTGGGGCCAGCAATGCCCGCACCTGGGCAAAGTAGCTGCCCGCCGCGCCCCGTTGGGCGGCGCGTACCGGTGCGGCCACCGGCCCCGTTTTAGCCAGCTTATCGGCCCGCCGGCCTTGCGGCTGGGCGGGGGCCGCGCGGTTGCCGGCGCCAAAGTCGGTGGCCTCGTAACTTAGGGCCGCCACCAGTTCGGCGTACTTGGGGGCATTGGTTTCTTCCAGCAGCTCGATGGTTTTTTCCTTGCCGTCGGTATAGGTGGTATCGTTGAGGTAGTGGCGCACCAACTCGGCTACCAGCTCGTCCTGCTTTTCCGGATTGGTTTCCATCGCTATTTCCGCCTTCATTTCCTCGTCCGACATCGTGGGTGGTAGTTGGGAAGGGCAAGCAGCGTTGTAATCGAAAGCGACTGGTGACGCGTTGCAATCATTTAATACTATCCGCCCGCTCGCGCTCAGTGGCTTGGTTCCCGCCGTGGTGCCGCCGTTACCGTCGTCCAGGTAGTTGTATCTGGAGGTTCCGTAAACCGGGGGGGGACCCGTGTACGTGTAAGTGGACACGAAGAAATCATTCCCGTACCCCCGCAGCGCCCGCGTGTGGCTGAAGACGTTGTTGGCGGCCAAAGTTGGGTCAGAGGCATTGCATTCCCCCTGATCCGGGTTCAGCGGAACCCCCGTGTTATTCACCGGCTGAACGATGATATCGGCGCCGGTGATGGTGCCGGGCGCGAAGTTGGTGGGGTAAGATTGGGCTACTACATCGCCAGGGTCGGTGGTGGCGAAGTGGTTGCAGCGCAATTGCAGATCGGTGTTGCCGTGCCCGGCCCGGATGCCCTCGCTCAGGTAGGCGAAATAGTTGCGGTACAGCTTGTGTGTCAGGTTGGTGCCGTCGGACCCACTTACCGTAATGCCGCGCGCATTGCTGCACTGGCCATTGACGCACCGCCCGTGCTTGGCCGAGAACGTATTGCCCTCGATCTTGAAGCCGGAGCACCCGGAAAGGCTGATGCCGCCGGGGTACGAATCGGTGCCCCGCCCGATCAGAAAGCGGTTTTCCTGCAACTCGGCCCCCGTGACCCCGGCCAGGACAATGCCCCCGCCGCAGCCCTCGAACTGGTTGCCCCGCACTCGCAGGCTAGTGTTCAAGGAGCCGGTGCCGTTCACGCCGATGCTTAGGTTGCGGAACACGTTGGGGGAGCGGTTGCTCGGCCCGGATTCGATGCGGGTGCTCGAACCGTTGACCACGATCCCGGTGCCGCGCGCCCCACCAGCATTGGCCAGCGCGTCGGTCGTCTCGAACAGGTTGCCCATCAGGCGGGGGCGGTCCACGCCGTACAGGGCTACGCCCCAGGCGGTCTGCTGCGGCACGGGTATGGTGCGGCCACTGAGGGCGTAAGTGCGTGCCTGCCAGGCCGCATCGCGCCGGAATGTGCAAAAGTCCAGGCTGCTTTGGTTAAGTTTTAAAGTTGCGCTGGCGGGCGCCGTGTAGGGCCCCAGATACACGCCGATGTTGCAGTTCCGGAAAGTGGCGCGCCGCCCCGTCACCAGGCCGCCGCCGTACTGGGTATAGAAGCCAATGGCGGGCGTGGCGAGCCCCGTGCCATAGACGAAGTTGCCGGCCACGATGCCATAGTAGGCGTTCTCGACGGTCGCATCGCGAATATCGACCTGCCCCTGCGGGCCGACGGTGCCGGGCGCCTGTTGGCCTTCGGCGGGGTTACCCTGCACGATGATGCCGTCCCAGTAGTAGTGCGGGTTCAGGCACGGCCCGGCGGGCAGGTTGTCGAGGCTCGTCAGGCGGGCGCCGTTCTTGATGATCAGCTTTCCGCCGCGCTCCACCAGCAGGTAGGTAGGGTTCAGGGGGCTGGCCGTCAGGGTGGTCTGGTAGGTGCGGGTATCAGCAAACCGAACCGTCGCCCCGTCGATGATCAGCGTAGCGCCATCCTGTACCACCACCGGGCCGCGCACGGTCCGCGGCGCGGGAGTGGCATTCCAGGTGATGGTCGTGCCGGTAAGCACCGTCAGGCCATTGGCGATATCGTAGCCACCAGTCGAGACGGCCGGCAGCGGGTCGGGTTGGTAGGCCGCACCCTGTGGGTCAGTAGAGGGTACGCTAATCGTCACCTCGAAAGTGTGGCCAATGGTCCCGGCGGGCAGCACGAACACCGGGTTTGTGCTGGGCGGATAAGTGATGTTAGTGGTCAGGTTATGCCAGATATAGTTGGCATTGCTGCTGGCCGGCAGCGGGCAGTCCACGGTCAGGCGGTCGCAGAAGGTCGGCACGAAGACGATGGCTTGCGGGAAGGCCTGGAGCAGGACGTCGTCGACGTAAGTGAAGCAGGCTTGCAGGTTACCGTACCACGGGGCGTGCCACGCCTGAGCGGGCCTGGTAAAATTGGAATTTTCCGTATCGTCAAAATTGCCGATAATCAGGGAGCGCTCCCCGCCGGTTGCCCGGAAGCAGCCGGCTGTGCGGGTCCAGTTTGGGGTCAGTTGGGCATTCGGTGCCTGGTTTGTGACCAACGGCACCAGCGGTACATTGGCGGCATCAAGCAATAGCCCACTGCCTTGCCGGTTGGGGGCGGCGGGCAGCACGGTCAGGCCCAGGCGGCGAATTACGCCGTCACTGTTGAACGCTACGCGGGTGAAAAATTCGGCGTAGTAGTGCCGCGCAGTCAAGGGTGTCGCCAACTGCTGCTGCATGTATTCCCGGAACGGAACAAACCTGTCCGGGTCACCCATAATAAGCTCATCTGCCGTTGCCCAGACGCCGGCATACCCCTGGCCGTTCAGGCGAACTGGGGCGTCAGTTTCCACCCCGGGGGGTAAAGGCAATATGGGTGCAAGCCGATTCCGCTCATTAGTGGGCACATCTACGTTGGCAGCCCCATCCTCCCGAAACCAGTCAGGTGTACCCTCGTTGGCGCTGCCCCAAGCGGCCAACTCATTGGTAGTATTACCGCCATTGGCCGTGCCGGCGTGGTCACAGATATTGGAAATTTGGGTTGGGGCGGCCACGCCGGGAAAAGCCCGCTCAAAGTCGCCGTTGTCCAGCAGATTCGGGCAATCGGCCAGATTGGGAATGGCTGGCGAAGGAGTACAGGCCGGGGTACTGGCAGGCGAAGCAAAGAACACCCCACCCCCGTTATCCACCGGCTCGAACCGCGCATTTTGCAGCGTGATATCGCCCTGGCTCAGCACCGCCGAGCGCGTAGGCCAGCCCTGGGCCAGGGTGGCGCTACCGCCCACCAGTACGTAGCCGGGCAGCCCGCCGGAGCGGCTGGCCGTCAGGGTACCGCCGATATTCCAGTAAACTGATGCCCCCGTGACGCCGCCCGTCAGGCGCACCACGGCACCGGGCGCCAGCGTCAGGCCCCCTGTCACGTTTACGACGAATACGCTACCCGCCGGGCCGCTCAGGGTTAGCGGATTGGTGCTGGCCAGCGTGTCACTGCCCGTCAGTTTGTAAACGCCCCCGGTCAGGGTCAGGCCATTGAGGCTGGTTAGCGACTGGCTGGTTTGGCTCGTGCACCAGGCGCGGGCGGTGGCCAGATCGGTGAGCGCCGCGTCAGCGGTGGCATTGCTGCTGCCGCCGGTGGGGCGGTACAGGCCCCCATCGGCCGTGATCGGACCGGTAATGGCCGTGGCAGCGCCCGCCCGGCCCGCCACGCGCACAGCAGTGGCCGAATCGGTGCCGAGCGTACCGCCGCTCAATAGCCCGAACTGTCCGGCCGTGCCTAGCGGCGGCCCGGCCAGGGTTTGCGCCCACGCGCGGTGGGCATCGGCGCTACTCAGCAGCAGCAACATCAGCAGGACAGCCCCCCAGCGGGAAGGTGTTTTCTGCCATATCGCCCCCCCCCCATATTGGGAGAGGGCTTCCGGCGTAACGGAAAGCGGACAGGAGTTTCATTCGGCTCAGAAATGAAAAAATCAAAAAATAAAACACGCTCCAACCGAAGCACCGGCAAGGTAAGAAGCCTGTCAGCTAAAAGCCAAGCACTAAAAAGATAATTTGGAGGTAAGATACGGCCGTACGTACCTTCGCGGCCTTTTTTAAAATAGCCTCTTATAATTAAGTCTCTGGAACGCGCAGGGGCCGTTTTGCGGTGGCATCGGGCCCGTAGCGCCGCTTGGAGCAGTAAGAAATTATTTTAGAATGGCTTTGGATGCCGCATCTCCGTGCCCGTGTTCCTCTGCTTAAGACGCACAGACCCACACCGACGCACACCGACGCAGATCCAGACGCCCAACCGGGGCCAGCTACCAGCAGGGCCAACTCCCTAACCCCAAAGGATGGCTTATTCGGCTTTGCGCCTCTTCGCGTCTTGGCGTCCTTGCGGGAGATGTTGGAAAGAAGAGCCGGCTTACCGGCGTCTCAACCGATGGCCAAAAGGGCTTCACGCGTTCACCGACGGTAAAACCCCGGCCGGATTATCCCACCCACCTATACCGCCAGGGCCGGACGAGACAACTGCCTGGGCCAAAGCCCTCCTAAAGGCACCTTGTAGTATGGCTAAAGCCACCCTATAGCCACTCTACCCGCACCAAACTCCACCGCCAGCATATTCAAACGGCACCCCCGCGCTGCCGTGCTTTCCTCCGGCCTCCCCGGCCCCGTCGGGCCATCGGGTTGCCTGTTACGGCAGCCACCGGCTTCGCAGCAGCAGGTTGGGGTTGGGGCAGCGCGCGGCCCATTGGGCGCGTTCAGCGGCGACGGCCACGCCGGGGAAGTCCGACGCTTCGGCGGGTAAGTCGGTAATCAGTTGAAAATGAAGGTGCGGGGGCCAGTCGCCGTTTTCGGGTGGCGGGCCAACGTGCGCGAACACCGCCCCCGCCGCCAGCGGCTGCCCGGCTTGCAGCGGCGGCAGATCGGTGCGCGTCAGGTGGCCGTAGAGCGAGTGAAAGACGTGCCCGCCCAACTGATGCCGCAGAATGACAGTGGGGCCGTAGTCGCCGAACCCGGCGTTGTCGGCGGCGCTATGGAGGGTGGCGGGCAGCGGTGCGGCCACCGGCGTGCCGGCGGGGCACCACACATCGATGCCCAGGTGTAGCGAGCGGCCCCCCGTGCCCGGACCGAAAAGGAGCCCCGCGCGGCGGTAGATCACGCGGTCTTCGAGGTAGCCACCGAGGCCTACGGTAGCGCCGGCATTCGTCAGTAATTGATTGATCAGCAGGGTGAAAGCGCCCGTGTCGCGCAGGTCGGCCCCAGCGAGGCGCGGGTTGGCGGCGGTCAGGTCGAGGTGGGTCGTGTGCGGGCCGCTGAGGTCGGGCAGCGTGGGCAGCACGGGCGCGGCGTTAGCGGCGCGGAGCAGGGCGGGTAAGTCGGCGGCAGCAATCATTCCGGCAAGCTACGTGGTTGCAGCGGCGTGGGCCGGCGTACTGGCCCCGTACTTTGCACCTCCGTATTTTTCCCCGCTGAATGAGTGCTTCCGCTTCCGCGCTGACCCCGTTGACGTTGCGCGTTCGGGCCCTGACCCGCGAAACGGCCGACGCCGTAACCGTCCATCTGGAAGACCCCACCGGCCGCGCCCTGCCGCCGTACCGCGCCGGACAATACCTGACGCTGATTCTGCCCGTGCCCGACCCCGCCACCGGGGGCCGGCCCGTCCGGCGGGCCTACTCGCTCAGCAGCGCCCCGCACGAAACGCCGGGCGCCGCGTGTGCCGTGACCGTCAAGGAGACGCCCGGCGGCCTGGCTTCGACGTACATCGTCCGGCAGTTGCAGGTGGGGCAGGCGCTGGAGGTACTGCCGCCGCTGGGCAGCTTCACGCCGGAAACCAGCCCCACCCAACGCCGCCAGTACGTGCTGGTGGGCGGCGGCTCCGGCATCACGCCGCTGCTGAGCATTCTGAAAACGGTGCTGCACACCGAGCCGCTCGCGCGCCTGCTGCTCGTGTACGCCAACCGCGATCGCGCCGCCATCATCTTCGACCAGCAACTGACGGCCCTCGCCGCCGAATTTCCGCACCGCCTGACGGTGGCGCACGTGCTGGAAACCGGCGCTGGCGCCTATACGGGGCGGTTTTCGGCGAAGCTGTTCGCCGACGTGTTGCAGGACCACCTGCTGGCCCCGGAGCTGGCCCACTACTACCTCTGCGGCCCCGCCGGGCTGATGCAGGAGGCCCGCACCGCCGCCACCGCGCTGGGCGTACCGGCCGACCGGGTGCGCTGGGAAAGCTTCACGGCACCGGCCACTGCCGAGCCGCAGGTGGTGCCGTCGCTGTCGCCCGTGGCGTCGCCGGCCGGGCCGGTTCCGGTCAAAATTAAATTTGAAGGCAAGGAGTACACCGTGGCCGTCGAGCCGAAACAGACGATTCTGGAAGCCGGGTTGGCGGCGGGCATCGACCTGCCGTATTCCTGCCAGGCGGGCCTGTGTACGGCGTGCCGGGGGCGGTGCCAGTCGGGCGCCGTGCGAATGGACGAACGCGAGGGCCTGTCCGATTCCGAGATCGCCAAAGGGTTCGTGCTGCTCTGCGTCGGTCACCCCACCACCAGCGACGTGGTGATTGCCGTAGAGTAATAAGTAGCGGGGATTGTCATTGCGAGGAACGAAGCAATCCCTGGTAATTAAGTGCGTGGAGTGGGTTCTCGCAAAGCCCACAAAGTGCGCAAAGCTGTTCCGACGAGCCAGCTTACGAAGATTGCTTCGTTCCTCGCAATGACAAACGTGTTCTGAATCAGCAGCTATTTAATGACTCCCGCCGTCCGCCATTTCCTGCCCGCCGATTTCACCGTCACCGAATGGGCCACGGTGCAGCCTTTCTACGACCAGTTGCGCGACCGCGCCATCCACTCCGCCGCCGATCTGGAACGCTGGCTCCTGGACCGCTCGGAGCTGGAAAGCGTCCTGGCCGAAGACCTCGCCTGGCGCTACATCCGGATGACCTGCGATACCCGCGACGAGGCCCTGACGACGGCCTACCAGTTCTTCGTCAGTGAAATCGAACCGCAAACGGCGCCTTACGACAACGCCCTGAACGAGAAACTGATCGCTTCGCCTTTCGTGGCGGGTCTGGACGCCGACCGGTACGCCGTGGTGCTGCGCGGCATCCGGCAGGCGCTGGCCTTGTTTCGGGAGGAGAACATTCCGCTCAAGACCGAAATCAGCACCCGCCAGCAGGAATACGCCGCCCTGAGCGGTGCCCAGACCGTGACGCTCGACGGGCAGGAAGTCACGCTGCCGCGCGCTGCCCTGGAGTTGAAAAAAACCGACCGCACCGTCCGGGAGCGCGCCTGGCGCCTGATTCAGGACCGCCGCCTGCAGGACAAGGAAGCCCTCGACACGCTCTTCACCGACCTGATCGGCCTGCGCCATCAGGTGGCCCTGAATGCCGGTTACGCCAACTTCCGCGATTACTCGTTCGCCGCCCTCGGCCGCTTCGACTACACGGTGGCCGATACCCTGGACTTCCACCGCTCCATCGCCCAACACGTGGTGCCGCTCGTGACGGCCTTCGACGACGAACGCAAGCAGCAGCTAGGCGTGAGCGAATTGCGCCCCTGGGATCTGGACGTCGATCCGACGGGCCTGCCGCCGCTCAAGCCCTTCGCCACCGGCGCCGAACTACTCGACAAGACCATCACCATCTTCCAGAACCTCGACCCGTTCCTCGGCGAGTGCCTCGAAACGATGCGGACGCTGGGCCGGCTCGATCTGGAGTCGCGCATCGGCAAGGCGCCCGGCGGCTACAACTACCCGCTCGACGAAACCGGCGTGCCGTTCATTTTTATGAACGCGACGGCCTCGCTGCGCGACGTGGTGACGCTGCTCCACGAAGGCGGCCACGCCGTGCACGCCTTCCTGGCGCACGAGCTGCCGTACAATTTCGACAAGCACCCGCCGTCCGAAGTGGCCGAACTGGCTTCGATGGCAATGGAGCTGCTGACCCTCGACCAGTGGCACACCTTCTTTCCCGACCCCGCCGACCTGCGCCGCGCCAAGCGCCAGCACCTGGAAGGCGTGCTGGAAACCTTCCCCTGGGTGGCCACCATCGACAAATTTCAACACTGGCTATACGAAAATCCGACGCACTCTGTGGCCGAACGGCACGCGCAGTGGGTGCGGGTATTCGACGAATTCAACCAGCGCGCCGTGAGCTGGGCAGGGCTGGAAAACGTTAAGCCTTACCTGTGGCAGAAGCAGTTGCACCTCTACGAAGTGCCGTTCTACTACATCGAGTACGCCCTGGCGCAACTGGGCGCGATTGCCGTCTGGAAGCGTTTCCGCGAAGACCCCGCCGCCGGGCTGGCCGGTTACCGCGCCGCCCTGGCCCTGGGCTACACGGCGCCCATCGGGCAGATTTACGAAGCCGCCGGTATCCGCTTCGATTTCAGCCCCGCCTACATTCAGGAGCTGGCCGCCTTCGTGCAAGCCGAGTTGGCGGCGCTATGATCTGATAATCTGTTGGTTAGGTGCTGGGGAATGCCGTGCTTCTAAAGGGACTGACCGCTGGCCTTACCGATAAAGCTGCACCCCCACCACGCGCACGGAGTCGGGAATAGTTTCACGACGAAGGGGCAGCTTATCGGGTAAGCCGCTCACATTGAGCAGAAAATTCATTTGCCAGGCTTCCGCCGTAGCGGCTACCCCCATTGTGGTCGGGCCCACGAACGTCAGCGGCGTGCCCAGGCGCACGGCCTCGAACGTGCTACCCACGCCTACCCCGGTGCGGGTACGGTAGAGCGGGTCGCGCAGGGTCAGGCGCCAGATGCGGCAGTGGTCCGAGACGGAGCCGTCGGGGTTGTCGTCGCCATCATCGCAGAGGGGTTCGAGCAGGACGGCGGGCAGCGTACCGTTTTTTTCGCCGGGCGCGCGCACTTTGCCCAGCGCAAAGGCCGGAAACGCCTCGCCTTCACGCCGCAAGGTTACTTCGCGCAGCAGCGGGCCGTAATGGGCGCGCAGCTCGCCCACCAGCATTCCGATGCGGAGCGTACCGGCCCGGCCGGGTGCCAGCAGCGAAGCGGAATCGGTGGGGGCAGCTACGCGGGCGGGAGAAGGAGGTAGTGCCGGGGCGGATGCCTGCTGGCTGGCCGGGCCGTCTTGGCAGCTGCTCAGCAGGAAAGCGGAAATCAGCAGGCCGGAAAGGCGCCGTCGAAACGACGGGGCAAGCAGCGAAAGCAGCATCAAGAGATGGGTTTGGGGGCCCAAACTTAGTCGGTTTCGGGGCGCTGCCGCCTGGCCGAACGGGCCGCCGCCTGGGTCAGGGCCGTACTTTTGAGCCGCGTACTGCCCGCTGTCAGGGGTTAAACAGGCGCATTTTCGCGATGCAATCTGCCGAATCTGCCACTCCGAAGGTTCCGTTGATCCTGGTTTCCAACGACGACGGCATCACCGCACCCGGCATTGCCGCGCTGGTGGCTGTGGCCCGACGCGTGGGGCGGGTGGTGGTCGTGGCGCCGGACTCGCCGCAGTCGGGCAAGGGCCACGCCATCACCATCGACGACCTGCTGCGGCTCGACCGCTCGACCATTTTCGACCACCTGGCGGCGGATGGCGGCTGGCCCGTAGAGGCTTACGAATGCTCCGGCACCCCTGCCGACTGCGTGAAAGTGGCCAAGCACCACGTGCTGCGCGGCCGTCGGCCCGACCTGGTGGTGTCGGGCATCAATCACGGCACCAATGCCAGTGTCTCGGTCATTTATTCGGGCACGATGTCGGCTGCCATTGAAGCCGCCATCGAAGGGTTGCCCGCCGTTGGTTTTTCGCTCGGGGCTTATGGCCGCGACGCCGACTTCAGCCATACCCTCGACCTGGTAGAACAGGTGATGCGCCAGACCCTGGCCCACGGCCTGGCGCCCGGCACGGCGCTGAACGTCAATTTCCCCAAGCGCCCGGCCGACGGCCAGCCGATTCGCGGCCTGCGCCTGTGCCGGCAGGCCCGCGCCAAATGGCAGGAAACGTTTGAAGAACGCCAGGATCCGCAGGGGCGCACGTACTTCTGGCTGACGGGTGAGTTCGTCAATTTCGACCACCACCCCGACACCGATATCTGGGCCCTGGCGAACCACTACGCTTCGGTCGTGCCGTGCCTGTTTGATCTGACCTCTTCGGCCGGTGGCGACCACTTGCGCACCCGCTGGACCTTGGATGACAGTCCGTTACCTGCTCCGCCCGTGCCGCAGGTGGTGCCGCAGCCGGTGCAGGATTTGGGCTAGCAGTTCCTTGGATCAGGCTTCTGTCGAAGTAGCTGCTGCTCCCGCGTCGTCCGTGTCCCAGGTATTGTGCGCGAAGTCGAGCAGATCGCCGACCAGCTTTTGCAGCCGGCTGACTTCCCCGCCCATCACGGTCAGGGCTTCGCAGACGGCCTTCCCGTCGCCCTGACGAGCATCGCCGAGCATCAGGTCGGCCAGGGCCAGCAAGCTGGCGAGGGGCGATTTCAGCTCGTGCGCGACGGTGGTGGAGAACTGATCGAGCGGCACTGCCGCATTCAGGCGGCGGGTTTGGCTGGTTTCCGGCAGTTCGGGCCGGAGCCGTAGTTCCAGTTGGGCCATCACCTGTTCGGCGATGGTGGCCAGCGTCTGGCGCTGGGCATCGGTCAGCTCGCGCGGCACGGTATCCATCACGCAGATGGTCCCGATGCAGTGGTTGTCCGACGTCCGGAGCGGTACGCCCGCGTAGAAGCGCACGCCTTCCTCGGCTGTCACCAGCGGGTTATTGGCAAAACGGGCATCCAGCCGGGTGTCGGGCACTTCCAGCGGCGCCTGCTGTTCGACGGCGACGTTACAGAACGCGATGTTTCGGGGTACTTCGCTGTCGGTGAGGCCAATGCGCGCTTTGAACCAATGGCGGTTATGGTCGGTCAGCCCGATCAGCGAAATGGGCGTCCGGCACATCATTGCGGCCAGGCGGACCAGTTCGTCAAACGCCGATTCCGGATTGGTGTCCAGGACGCGGTAGCGCTCCAGGGCCTGCTGACGGGCCAGTTCCTTCGAATGCACCTTTACAGCGGTTGCTGCGGTACGGTTGTCGGGAGGTGAAACAGGAGCTGCCGGTGCGCTTATCACAAAACAAAGCTAACCACCGAAGCCAGCCAATTGGGGTGGTTTAGACGAACGTGACGGCGGCAGGCGCCAAGGGCGGGTCGGGTCGAACGAACGATACGTCCGATAGGGCGTCCGGTAGCGTCAATGGGCCGCGCTGGCCTCCCAGGAAAAAGCAAACGTGGCACCCTGGCCCGGCGCCGAAGTAAGCCCTACGGTGCCGCCGTGGTCTTCGACCAGTTGCCGTACCGTGGCCAGGCCAATGCCGGAACCATCCGGCTGCGCAACGCCACCAGGGGAGCCGCCCCGCTGAAAAAGCTGGAACACGCGCTCGTGCTGATGGGCGGGGATGCCAGCGCCGTCGTCGGTCACCCGGAACGTGTGTCGCCCCGGGCCCGGGCCTGGGGTGGCGCTCACCTGAATATGACCACGCCCCGTTGGGTGATAGCGGACGGCATTGGTCAGCAGGTTCACCAGCACTTGCCGCAGCGGGATGCGCGCCGTGTGCAGCAGCGGCAGGGTAGGGGCGATGTCGAACGTAAACGTAGTGGCGCCGGGCAGGGTCCGGATGATCTCGTGGACCAGCTCGCGGGTGTCCACGTTTTCCACGCCTTCACCGGGGCGGGTGGAGCGGGCAAACTGGAGGAGCCCGTTTAAGAGGGTCTGCATCCGGCCCACTTCGCCGCTCATCACCTGCAACGCTTCGCAGACGGCCTCGGCATCGCCGTTGCGGGCATCGCCGATCAGTAAATCGGTGAGGGTAAGCAGACTGGAAAGCGGGGCTTTCAGATCGTGCGAAACCATCGCTGTAAACTGATCGAGCCGTTGGTTGGCCCGCGTGAGGCGGTCGTAACCGGTTTCAAGCTGGCGGTTGCGCAGCTTCAGCTCCAGTTGGGCCATTACCTGTTCGGCGATGGTGGCCAACGCCTGGCGCTGGCCATCAGTCAGTTCACGCGGCACCGTATCCATCACGCAGATCGTGCCGATGCAGTAGTTGTCCGGCGTTCGGAGGGGTACGCCGGCGTAAAAGCGGGCGTGGGGCGTGTGGGTCACGAGGGGGTTTTGCACGAAACGCGGGTCCAGTTGCGTATCGGGGAGTTCGATAGGGGCTTGCTGGGCGACCACGTAGTTGCAGAAGGCGATTTCGCGCGGGGTTTCCGTGAAATCCAGCCCCAGTTTCGCTTTCAGCCACTGGCGGTCCTGATCGATCAGGCTGATATAAGAAATCGGCGCCTGGCAGACGAGTGCGGCCAGTTGGGTGAGGTCGTCGAACGCAAACTCCGGGTCGGTGTCGAGTACCTCATAACGTTCCAGCGCACGCTGCCGGAGGCGTTCGTATTCGGCCGGCACGGACAGTGGCGCCTTCTGGTCGTTCGATAGGGGTTCAGGAAGATCAGCCATCAGGCAGGCAGGAGGATGGGGCAGCTTGCCCTGCCAGAAGTGGGCAGGCGCAAGCGATTGAGGTCACGAAAGTGGCAGGTTAGATCAGCTTCCCCCGCCTTGAATCGGCTGCTTGGGTCATTGGCGCGGCAGGCCAACCTTTTTTCCAGCTGAAGGGTATAGGAGCCAACGGCATCCGACCGCTTTTCAAGCTCGCTTTTTCCTTCCAATGGCCAAATCCAATTCAACCGCCAAACCAACTTCTGCCGCCGGGGTTTCCGGCGCCGATGGCGAAACGACGTCCGCGCGCGGACGCCGGACGCCCGAACCTGACCGCGCCGACCGCGAACCGGCGACTCCGGGCACGAATGGCCGTAAAAGTGTCGCTAAAAGTGGCGCCCTCGTCACCCCGAACACCGTTGCCACGAACGTCGGCGTTACGGGCGATGTCCAGGCCCCCGCGCACAGTGGCAATGCCCGTCGGGATGCCGACACGAACGAAGCGCTGCGGATGGAACGCGCCGACATTGGCCTGACCAACGCGCAGCGTACCGGCGTGAGCCGCATCCTGAACCGCGCCCTGGCCGACGAGCACGTGCTGTATATCCGGACCCGCAACTACCATTGGAATGTCACGGGCCTGCAATTCAAGAGCTTGCACGAGTTTTTTGAGAGTCAGTACAAAGCCCTGGAAGCCGCTATCGACGAAATCGCGGAGCGCACCCGGTCGCTGGGGTTCCGGGCCATTGGCTCGATGAAGGAATTCGTGCAGTACGCCAGCCTCCGCGAGCAGAACCCGGCGGAAGTACCGGATGCCGTCGGGATGCTCCGTAATCTGCTGGCTGATCACGAAGCGATCATCAAAACGCTTCGGCAGGATATTGACACCTGCGATGAAGAATTTCACGATGCCGGCACGGCCGACTTTCTGACGGCCAGTATGGAAGCCCACGAAAAGATGGCCTGGATGATCCGAGCCTACCTGGTCTGAAGGACAATTGAGTGATTTAGTGATTTCTGATTGAGTGATTGTTCAAGTGGACAAAATCGCTCAATCGCTCAATCGCTTCGCCCCCGCCCGCGCAACCGGGTGGGGGTTTTTTGTGCCCTTCATCGGATGCCACAGTTCTGGTTTTCAGGCGACTCCTTATAAATGTCTAACGGTCTAATTTCTAATAGTCTAACCGCTGCCGGTTGGCTTCCTCGGCGGTTGGTTTTGCTGACGGCCTCCTTCCTGACGCTGCTACCCGCCGTTGCGCAGCTCCGCCCGCCGCTGGACCCCGTGGGCGATTCAGTAGCCATCCGCCGACTGTTCGACGAAGCCCTGACGCACGGCGAGTCTTACGACAACCTGCGGGTGCTTTGCAAGCAGATCGGCCCGCGGCTGAGCGGTTCGGCCAACGCGCAGCGGGCCGTAGAATGGGGCGTAGCCGCGATGCGCCGGGCGGGGGCCGATTCGGTCTGGCTTCAGCCCTGTATGGTGCCCCGCTGGGAGCGCGGTAAGGCCGAAAGCGGCCGGGTTGTGGGCGTCAAAGGGCTAACCACCGTGCCGATCTGCGCCCTGGGGGGCTCCGTAGGCACCAACGGCGCCCTGCGCGCCGGCGTGGTGGAAGTCCACACCTTCGAAGAGTTGGCCGCGCTGCCCGCTGCTCAGGTGCAGGGGCGGCTGGTTTTTTTCAACCGCCCGATGGACCCGACGAAGATTACCACTTTTACGGCTTACGGAGGGGCCGTGAACCAGCGGGGGCAGGGCGCTATCGAAGCCGCCAAGCGGGGCGCCGTAGGGGTGCTGGTGCGTTCGATGAGTGTGGGCGTGAACGACTTCCCGCACACGGGCGCAATGCGCTACGCCGAGGGCACTACCCGAATCCCGGCGGCCGCCATCTCCACGGCGGCCGCCGACAAATTGAGCGCCGCCCTGAAAGCCACGCCCGCCCTGCAATTCGAGTTGCGTCTTACCTGCCGCACGTTACTCGATGCGCCCAGCTTCAACGTCGTCGGCGAGCTACGCGGCGCTAATACTTCGGACGAAATCATCGTCGTCGGGGGCCATCTCGATTCCTGGGACCTGGCAGAAGGCGCCCACGACGACGGCGCCGGTTGCGTTCAGAGCATCGAGGTCCTGCGTCTGCTGCGCGCCACGGGGTTGCGCCCCGCCCGCACGGTGCGCGCGGTGCTGTTTATGAACGAAGAAAATGGCACCCGTGGCGCCCAGGCCTACGCGGCCGCGGCCCAAAAAGAAGCGCCCGCACGTCGGGCGTTTGCGGCGCTGGAAAGCGACGCCGGGGGCTTCGTCCCGCGCGGATTTTCCGTAGAAGGTACCCCCGCACAGGTGGCGGCGGTGCAGCAGTGGCAGCCGTTGCTGGCGCCCTATGGCCTGACCGAGATTCGCGCCGGCCACGCGGGCACTGATATCGAGCCATTGGCCAAGCTGGGGGCGGTTTTGGTGGGCCTCAACCCGGATTCGCAGCGCTATTTTGACGTTCACCACGCCGCCACCGACGTGTTTGAGGCCGTGAACCGGCGCGAACTCGAACTGGGCGGCGCGTCGCTGGCGGCGCTGATCTACCTCATCGGAAAAGCGGTTCTTTAAAAGATGATTAGGTGCCCCTGCAAGCAACCCTTGGTCGGCACAAGAAGTATAGGATCGCAGCGAAGCTAAGGCGATGGCGTAGCCCGTCGTAATTTGCCGCCGGTTCCCTTTTTAGAATTGTGACTTTTCTTATGAAATACACCCTTGCAGCAGTCGGGCTGGTTTTTCTGACTGCCTGGACACCTAATGCCGCGCACGCGCAGGCCTCGCTTAGCAATAGCCCGCAGGCAGCGGCCGCGCGAAACTTTCGCTCCAACGGCGCCGAGAATTCCGGCTTTGGAATCAAAGGCGGCGTCAACATAAATAATATCGTGGGCGACGGCGCTTCCAAGTATGAAGGTCGCGAGTCTTTTGTCTCGTTTCACGCCGGCGTTTATGCTCAGATCGGTATTTCCAACCGATTTTCTGTTCAGCCGGAGGTGCTTTATCAGCGACGGGGTTTTAAATCGACTTCACTCAGTGCCGCAGGCAGCGAGGCGCAGTCGGTTAAGCTGAACTACGTTTCGGTGCCTTTCCTGCTCACTTTCAATGTGTTCGATAATGTAGCCTTGCAGGTTGGGCCACAAGCCAGCTACTTGTTCAGCATCAATCAGGGCGGCGAGCAGATTGCGGCCGACACTTACCGCTACAACTCGTTCGACTACGGCGCGGTGGGCGGGATAGAAGCCAAGTTGGAATTTTTCCGCATCGGTGCGCGCTACGATTATTCGCTTCGGGACCTGCGCAAGACCGGCGATTTTTCGCTCAACGGGATCACGCAGAAAGTGGAAGGCGACATCCGAAACGGCTCTTTCCAGGTTTATCTCGGAGTCGGTTTATAAGGAACGGAAAAATACGGGCGTCTGGGCAGGCCCGGGAATGATTGGTTTCTGTAGCCGAAACTGCACATTTTGAAGAATGGTCGTAATCTTTCGCCGAAAACACGTTTTTTTTGGTTCCAGATTTGCACTTCCGGTCTTTGCAGCAGTAGTTTCGGTCCATCGATCAGCCAGTTGGTGCAATCGATTGGTAGCGTGATTTCTGGCACGAAATTTCATTGGTAGGTTTTTAAGGCCGGTTGTGATTAAGGGCGGGTTGTCGTTATTTCTTTTTCGTTTTCTTCGCGGATTATTATGAAAAACGTTTTCACCTCTCTTGCTTGTGCACTGTTGGTGGGTTGGGGCGTAAGCAGCACGGCTCAGGCTCAGGTCAAGCAGCCGGTCGCGATTGAAACGGGTACTGATCAGGCGCCTCCCCGGCCGTCGCCGGCCCCCCCCGCCGAAGAAGAGCAAACCAATGTCGTGCTGTTCACGGGCACGGTTAAGCACGATAAGCTGAAGGCTTTGCCCGGCGCTACGGTGTACGTGCGCTCGACTCGGCAAATGGCCGTTGCTGATGAAAACGGGGACTTTTCCCTGGAGCTGGACTTCTCCAATGGCCCTGTCGATCTTAACGTTTCCTACGCTGGTTACGAAGATCAAAGCGTCTCGATTGCAGATCCTAATCTGTTTCTGGTCGTTTCGATGAACCCTCGCGCCAAAAAGAAGTAAAAGCGCCTGACAAGGCGGCTTTGTTGAACCCACCCGTGGCCTGAACGACAGGCAACGGGTGGGTTTTTTTAGCTTTTTTATTTACCCATTGTTTCCGACTGATGCACTTGCCGCCTACCACTGCTCCTAAAGAAATCGACAAGGAGGAAACCCGCGTCCAAACGGCCAAACTGCTGGAGGAGCTGGCGGAATTGCAGAATCTATTCTACGCCAACGGCTCCCGCGCGCTGCTGATCGTGCTTCAGGGAATGGATGCCAGCGGAAAAGATGGGCTGATCCGTAAAGTCATTGGCGCCTTCAATCCGCAGGGGGTGCAGGTGACGTCGTTTAAGGCGCCTACGAAGGAAGAACTGGCGCACGATTTTTTGTGGCGCGTTCATCAGCATACGCCGGCGAAAGGGATGATTGCGGTCTGGAACCGTTCGCACTGGGAAGATGTGCTGGTGACGCGCGTCGAAAACCTGATCGATGACAAAGAAGCCAAGCGCCGTTTCGGCCACCTGAATGATTTTGAGGCGCTGCTGACCGAAGCGGGCACGATCGTACTCAAATTTTATTTGCACATTTCGGAGGAGGAACAGACTGGCCGTTTTGCGGAACGCCTGACGGAACCTTCCAAAAAGTGGAAATACGATGCCAATGATGCCCGGAAGGCTAAAAAATGGTCCGCTTACCGGCAGGCTTACAAAGACGTGTTCAAATCCGGGCAGAAAGCCGCAGCCTGGCACATTATACCATCTGATCAAAACTGGTATAAGGAGTTTTTGGTAGCAGAAAAACTGCACGACGTGCTGAGTGCGTTGAAGATGAAGTATCCGGCCCAGCCGACCGAATAGCGGGGAAAACGGCGCAAGAAACACGGGGCGCCCGGTGACGGTGACGGCCCCCGACAGAACCTCCGGTTGAGCGCCTCGGCCGGTGTAACGCCCCGGCCTGCCGACCTTTGCGCCCGTGACTGCCCCTGCCCCTGAATTAGCTCCCTCTGCTGTCCCACCGGTTGCTACTGCGCCGCTGGTACTCTACAATACGCTGACGCGCACCAAAGCGCCTTTCGAGCCGTTGGCGCCTCCGCTGGTCGGTTTTTACCTGTGCGGCCCAACCGTTTATAATGAGCCGCATCTGGGCAACGGGCGCGGGCCGGTGGTTTTCGATGTGCTGCGCCGTTACCTGACCTACCGGGGCCTGACGGTGCGCTTCGTGCGAAATATCACCGATGTGGGGCACCTGGAGAGCGATGCCGACGAAGGCGAGGACAAAATCGGCAAACTGGCCCGCGCCCGCCAATTGGAGCCGATGCAGATCGCGCAGCGCTACACGGATCGCTACCGCGAACTGATGGCCCAACTCAACGTGCTGCCGCCCGATATCGAGCCGCGCGCTACGGGCCATATCACCGAGCAGATCGGGATGATCGAGGAGATTCTGGCCAATGGCTTTGCCTATGAAGCCAATGGCTCGGTTTATTTCGACGTGGCCGCTTACCAGGCGGCCGGCCACCGTTACGGCAAGCTCAGTGGCCGCGTGGTGGAAGAACTGCTGGCAACTACCCGCGATAACCTGGAAGGGCAGGATGAAAAGCGCGCACCCGCCGATTTTGCCCTCTGGAAACGCGCCGCGCCTACCCACCTGATGCGTTGGCCGTCGCCCTTCGGCGAACACCCCGGCGAAGGTTTTCCGGGCTGGCATCTGGAGTGCTCGGCGATGAGCCGCAAATACTTAGGCGCTGAGTTCGACATCCACGGCGGTGGCCTGGATCTGATCTTTCCGCATCACGAGTGCGAGATTGCGCAGGGGCAGGGAGCCACCGCGCACGGCCACGGCCCGCGGTGGTGGCTGCACAACAATATGATCACGGTGAACGGGACGAAGATGGGCAAGTCGCTGGGTAACTTCATCCTGCTCGGCGAACTGTTCACGGGCGCCGAAGCCCTGGGCGGACTGGCTTTCTCGCCGATGACTGTGCGGTTTTTTCTGCTTCAGACGCACTACCGCTCGCCCGCTGACGTGACGGCCGATGCCCTGGTGGCTGCTCGTAAAGGCTACCATAAACTGATGAATGGCCTGCTGACGCTGCCGGAATTAGAGGGTAGACTGGAAGAGGCTAGAGCGTTAGACACCCCTGAAGCCGTCGAGCTTCGCACCCTCGCCGACCGCTGCTTCGACGGCCTCAACGACGACCTGAATACGGCCCGTACACTGGCATCGCTTTTCGACTTGTTGCGCCGCCTCAACGCGCTGGCGGCGAAGCCGGAAGCCATCGCTACGGTCGGGTCCGACGCCGTGCGTTACGCGATAGGGGTTTTTCGGACGCTGGTGACGGACATTTTGGCCCTGACCGAAGAAGCACCCGACGACCGCCGGGCGTGGCGCGAACTGGGCCTGAGTTTTTACACCAAGGCGAAAGCGGCGAAAGATTACGCCACCGTAGATGCGCTCCGAACCGAGTTCAAGCAGCAGGGTTTACTCATCAACGACACCAAGGCCGGCGCGCGGTGGGTTTATGAGGAGTAGAATGCTAGAGGTTAGACTACTAGAGGTTAGACCACTAGAGCTAGCGCAGTTTCGGCGTCAATATGCGACCCCGTAGGGGGCACCGTTCGGTAGAAAAACCGCGACCATCTTCCTCTGCGACCCCGTAGGGGTCACCGTTCGGTATCGCACCGTACACGAAGTCCGAAACCGCTCTGAGAACGCTATGGGCTGCACATTGTATATGAAAGAATCAGGCCAATTTTTTTTGCGTATCCTCTAAAAGATGACTCCTCTCACCATCTAACTTCTATTCGTTCAATCGTTCAACGCCTACTTTTAATGAAACTTACCTGGTGGAAATACCTCGCCTTCGGGCTGCTGACTTACGTGGCCATAGCGGGCTTGGTGCTGCCGGTGCCGCGCCTAGCGATCCTGAACGAGACAATTCGTAACCTTTATTTCCACGTGCCGATGTGGTTCGGGATGACCATTATCCTCGGCTTTTCGGTGGGGTACTCGGTGCGCTTTCTGATGAGCGGTAACTCTCGATTCGACGTTTGGGCCCACGAATCAGCCAAGACCGGCGCCGTTTTCGGGGCTTTGGGCTTACTGACCGGCTCGCTGTGGGCGCGCTATACCTGGGGTACGTGGTGGACGAACGACGTGCGCCTCAACGGTGCGGCCATTGCGATGCTGATCTACGGTGCCTACTTTGTGCTGCGGTCGTCGTTGCCAGAACCGGCGCAGCGGGCCCGTATCTCGGCCGTTTACAACGTATTCGCTTTTGCTGCGGCTATACCACTCTTGTTCGTGCTGCCCCGCCTCAAGGCGTCGCTGCACCCCGGCGCGGGCGGTAATCCTGGCTTCGGACAGTACGACCTCGACAATACAATGCGGCTGGTGTTCTACCCGGCCGTCATCGGCTGGACATTGGTGGGTGCCTGGCTGACCCAACTCGGCGCCCGCACGACCTTCTTAACCAATCTGCTTGATGACCGTGAAGATGCGGCTGCGTAGTTTTCTGCTGAACGTGTTGCTCCTGCTGCTGACGGCGTTCGCCGCCAGCGCTCAACCCGTCGCTGCTCAGCCCGAAATGGCCGACGCCCTGCGTCAGGACGCCAAGTTTTGGGTAGTGGTGACGGTGATCGCCGTCGTCACGCTCGGGATGTTCGTTTACCTGATTCGCCTCGACGGCAAGGTGCGCAAGCTCGAAGATCGGGTGCGCGACCAAGCGTCGTAATCTGCCGCGCGGCGGACAAAATCGCCCGCGTTGCGGTTTACCACCCGCCGACCAAAACTCAACCGACTAACCTACCTGTGAAGAAGATTCACCTTTTGGCCATCGGCATTATCGCCGCCGCCATTTTCATTCTGATGAGTACGGCCACCGATGCCAGCACCTACGTGACGTTCACGGAAGCGCGCGCGCGCGCGGCCGACGGCAACGCCACCAAAGTCCACGTGGTGGGCCGGGTGCCGAAAGACGCGCAGGGCCACCAGGTGGGGCTGCTCTACGACCCCGTCATCGACCCCAACCACTTCGAGTTCACGTTGTTAGATACGCTGCATCAGGCCCAGCGCGTGGTGTATTACAACCCGAAGCCGCAGGATTTCGACCGCTCCGAGCAGATCGTGATCACGGGCGCAATGAAGGGCGATACGTTCGTGGCGGATCAGATTCTGCTCAAGTGCCCGTCGAAATACGTCGAAACGGAGTTGAAGGACGCTACGGCCGCCGTGCGGTAAGAGTAGTGCAGGGGTTCGTTTGGTCGCACCAGGCGAAGTCGGTATCATATTAGCCGGGCATTTTAGAGTGCCCGGCGTCTAAATATTTAGTGCTGGTTGTTTGGCGCTTCAGGCCGAAACTACGGCCCGAGGTGTCGGTTTTACCTTTGCACCCTTAATTTCTGGGAATGAATCAACTTGTGGGCGTACTCGGGCACGGCTCGGTGGTGGTGGCGTTTGTGGCGGCTCTGGTGGCGGCACTGGGATATTTTCAGGCGACGCGCCTCGGCACGCCGGGAGCGCCGGAGCGTAGTTGGCTTTTACTGGGGCGCGGGGCGTTCATCGTCCACGGAGTAGCCGTTTTGGGGGTGATCGTCAGCCTGTTCGACATCATCTACCACCACCGGTACGAATATTACTACGCCTGGAGCCACTCCTCGAACCACCTGCCGGTTCGGTATATGATCTCCTGCTTCTGGGAAGGTCAGGAAGGCTCGTTTCTGCTCTGGATCTTCTGGCACGCCGTGCTGGGCGCGATCCTGATTACGCGGGCCGGGCGCCGTTGGGAAGCCCCCGTGCTGGCCGTGGTAGCGGGCGTGCAGGTCTTTCTGGTGTCGATGATCCTGGGCATTATCCTGACGCCCACGTTGCGGCTCGGCTCGTCGCCGTTTCTGCTGCTGCGCGATTTTATGGGCGATATCCCCGTCTATAAACTCAATCCCAACTTCGTTCCGGAGGACGGCACGGGCCTGAACCCGCTGCTCCAGAACTACTGGATGGTGATTCACCCGCCCACGCTTTTTCTGGGCTTTGCGCTGACACTCATCCCGTTTGCCTTCGCCATTGCTGGCCTCTGGCAGCGGCTTTACACCGAATGGTTACAGCCCGCGCTGGCCTGGAGCCTGGCGGGCGCCGGTATCCTGGGCATCGGCATTATGATGGGCGCCTACTGGGCCTACGAAACGCTGAATTTCGGCGGTTACTGGAACTGGGACCCCGTCGAGAACGCCGTTTACATCCCCTGGCTGGTGCTGGTGGCCGCGCTGCATTTGATCACGGTTTACCGTCGCTCGAAAACCGGTCTGCGCGCTACGTTCGTGCTAAATATCAGCACGTTTTTGTTGATTTTGTATGCTACTTTCCTGACGCGCTCGGGGGTTTTGGGCAGTGCCTCCGTCCACTCGTTCACCGACCTGGGCCTGAGCGGGCAGCTGATCGTGTACCTGGCGGCGTTTGTCATTATGGCCATCGTGCTGCTGGCAAACCGCTGGAAAGCCATCCCCGGCGACGCGAAGGAGTTGACTACCTGGAACGCCGAAACCTGGGTTTTCGTGGGCGTGGCCGTGCTGGGTCTGGGCGCCTTTCAGGTGTTGGCTACCACCTCGATTCCGGTTTACCGGACTTTCGTCGAGCTGCTCGGCTTCCATTCGAGCGCCGCGTACCCGGCCGACCAGATTGGCCACTACACCAAGTTTCAGCTTTGGGTGGGCGTGGGCATTGCGGCCCTGACGGGCACGGCGCAGTTGCTGTGGTGGCAGAAAGTCGAAAAAGGCAAGCTGCTCGACCTGCTGGCCGTGCCGCTGATGCTGGCACTGCTGTTCGCGGCGCTTTTCATCCTGCTCGGCAAGATGAAGAACCCCGCGTACATCGTCCTGCTGACGACGGGCTTGTTCGCCGTCATTGCCAACGGTGCAATGCTGCTGCACCTGGTCCGGCGGGGAACGCGGGTGAGCGGCGGCGGCATTGCCCACATCGGCATCGCGTTGATGCTGCTCGGTGTTCTGTACTCGTCCGGCTACTCGCACATCATCTCCAAGAATACCAGCGGGCTGACGTACTCGAAGGAATTGCCCGAGGACATCAACCGCGACAACGTGCTGCTGTGGCGGAACCAAGAAGTGCCAATGTCGCACTACGGCCTGACGTACAAAGGCCAGTATCTGGAAGTCAAGGGCTTGAGCGACTACGTGAACAAGGACGAGCTATTCGTGCTGCCCGACGACGAGTACCGCGCCATCCTGCGGGCTGACCTCAAGAAGGACGGAAAAGTCCTCGCTAAACTCGGCGACACGCTCGATATCTACCCCGAAAACACCTACTACGAGGTGGCTTTTCAGGACAAGCAGTCGGCCCGCAAATTCACGCTCTACCCCCGCGCCCAGGTGAACCCGGAGATGGGGTTGCTGGCCTCGCCGGACATCAAGGTTTTCTGGGACCACGACATCTACGCCCACGTCAGCACGGTGCCGAAACCGGACGAGGAGAAGGAATGGAGCCCGATTCAGGAGTACCACGTCAAGGCCGGTGATACGCTGATTCTCAACGACTACATCACCGTCCTACGCGCCATCGAACCGGCCACCGACGTGACCGGCCTCGGCCTCGTCAAGGGCGATATTGCCCTGCAAGCGGATCTGCTGATCGAGGGCGAGACGCGCAAGTACCACGCGCACCCGGTCTTCGCCATCAAGGGCAATCAGGTGGGCCGCGTGGCCGACGAAATCCCCGACCTCGGCCTGCGCATCACGTTCCTGGCCATCGACCCGCAAAAGGGCGAGTTCACCATCGGGGTAAATACGAGCCAGAAGGACTATATCATCCTGAAAGCGATGGAGAAGCCCTACATCAACCTGCTCTGGCTCGGCACCGGGCTGATGGGCCTGGGGCTGGCCGTGGCGGCGGTTCGCCGCTCGCGCGAAGGCCGGGAGAAGGTGGCCGAACCAGTCGGGACGGCCGGTGTGGTGGGGGCGAGGCCGGTCAGGCGGGTAGTGGCATAAGGCAGAACTGGCCCAAGCCGGTTACCACGTCGTTTGGTCGCCAGTGGCATTGGTGGCGAAGCTGTTAGCCGACTGAGTCAGCGTCACGGCGGGTAGGTTGCGCTGGGCCAGGCCATAGCCCAGGCTGTTGCTGATGACGCAATTTCGGATCGTGGCCTGCACCGCGCGCGAACTGGAACCCACCAACACATTGGCTTTGAGGCCTGCGGGCGCCGATGGCCCCCAGATGGCGTCAGAACCGCCGTCGCTTACATCGCAGTAAATCAAGTTGTTGCTGGGGTTGGGGGTGCAGAAGGCAATGCCTTTCCAGGCGCCCTTGGCCCGTTGCACGCCCCGGAAGACGATATGATTAGCGGCAGTACCCACCGCATTGAGCGCCCCGGTGGTCTCGAACAGGTTTCCCAGGGTCGTCAGGCTGGCGCCGGTCTCGAATTCGAGTACCGTGCCGGGCTGAATCGTGAGCGTCGCCTTCAGATAATTGGTGCCGGAAAAGCGGTAGGGCACGGGCAGTTTCGTGAGCGTCGCCGCCGTTTCGAGCTGGATGATAAAAGACGTTCCGGCGGTGCCGCGCACTTCGATCCAGGGTTTGGCATTGGTCGTGCCGTAGTTGGTTGCGGCATCGAACACGCCAACCACCGATACTGGGACGCTGGCCATCGGCTCCGCATTCTCGGCAAAAGTGTTGCTGCCAAAACCCGCCAGAGTGGCCCGGTCCACGACGTAGATTCCGTAGCCATCGGTTTGCTGAATCGTGGTGTTACTGATACTGGCCCGGCTGCTGGTGGACGTGATCTGGACCGCCCCTTTCTTGTTCGTCGTGTTCGGGGCTGAACCGCCCGCCTGGCTGATGGTCACGTATTCGAGTTGGTTCAACGGGTTGTTCGACCCAAACAGAATGCCGCGCCAGCTGCTGGGGCCAGTGCCTTGAAAAACAATCGGTTCGGTGGCGGTGCCCACGGCCTTCAGCCCGCTGTTGGCCGACGCTACCAGGCTGGCATCGATAGCGGTGAACTGTATTCTTACCCCCGGTGCGATGGTCAGCACGGCCGAGCCGGTGATCGTGATTGGGCAGGTGATGATATAATCGACGGCCGTGCCCGGTAGTCGGTCGGGCCAGGTAGTACTGGTATTGATGGCGGTGCAGGGAACGGTCAGCGCCCCGCTCGTTACGGTGAAAGGCGTGGTCGAAAGGGCCGTGCCGCCTGGCGTCGTGATGCTGATGGGGCCGGTCGTGGCTCCGGTCGGCACCGTAACCGTAACTGAGGTGCCCGAACTGACCGTGAAGCTGGTTGCCGCTACTCCGTTGAAAGTGACGCTAGTGGCGCCCGTTAGGTTGAGGCCCGTCAGCGTTACGCTGCCTCCCGCTGCCCCCGTTGCCGGGGCGAAAGAAACCAGCGCAGGTAGCGGAGCCGTGGGCTGCGGATCACTTTTTTTGCTGGAACAGGCCACCAGGAGCAGGAGCAGTGGAAGCGCCAGGGCATCTAAAGAAAATACTTTCATTTTTGAACTCCAGTTGGGGTATTGAAAACCAAAAAGATGGTAAGTGGCGAAATAACGGAGCGGGTGTAAGCCACGCGTTCAGCACCTGTTACGCACTATGAGTGCAAAGAACAGGCAATGCAACCATCATCTCAGCATTTTTCACATCATTATGTGAGGCGTTTGGTAGGGGTTGCCCGTCAACTATCCTTTCGATGAGGGTACGACATCTGGCCAGCGTCGAAACCTGTGGCCCCGTGCCGCGTTTGGCCAGGCTATGAGCCGAGGATTCGTTAAGGAAGATGATGCGCTGCCGCCACCTGTGGTGCCGCCCCGCGCGCCGTTGCCAACAGGGGTGCCCAACTACGTGACCCCGCGCGGTTTGCGTCTGCTGCGCGCCGAGCTGACGGCCCTCGAAGCCGAGCGCGGTCAGTTGGACGTGAAAGCCCAGGATGCTCAGGCCCGTACGCAGCTTTTACTGGTGCTGAACGGCCGCATTTCGGCCCTCACCGCCCGCCTGACCGGTGCCCGCGTGGTGGCGCTCCAAAATCCGCCGCCGCCCGATGTGCGCTTTGGCGCCACCGTTCAATTACGGCCAGTCGCCGGGGGAGCAACGCGCGAACTGACTATTGTGGGCGTGGACGAAGCCGATGCCGATCAGGGCTTGATTGCTTTCACGGCGCCCATTGCCCGCGCCGTGCTGGGCCACCGTACGGGCCAGCGCCTGACACTGCGCGCGGCCGGCGGCGCTGAGGAGCTGGAAGTTGTCAGCATCACGTATCACCCTGATTCCAGCCAATGAACGATTCCAGAGACGCAACCAGCAATCAAAAATCAGCAACCAGCAATTACGCCCGCGTCGTCTGCTGGGGGTTGGGCCTGCTGTTCATCGGCGCCGGGGTCAACCATTTCCTTCGCCCCGCTACTTACGAGGCCGTGATTCCGTCGCAATTGCCGGCGCCGGCCGTGCTGAACGTAGTGGCGGGCGCCGCCGAAATCGCGGGCGGGGTGGGTCTGCTGCTGCCACCCACGCGGCGCGCGGCCTCGGTGGGATTGTTGGTGCTGCTGGTAGCCGTGTTTCCGGCGAATGTGTATATGCTGAAAACGGGTTTGCCGGGGTACCACCTGCCGCAATGGCTGCTGTGGGCGCGGTTGCCGGTTCAGCCTCTGCTGATGGCTGTGGTGTGGTGGGCGGGGCGGGCCAAACGGGCCGAACGGGCGTAAGTGCTGAGCTACAAGCCGCAAGCTTCAGGCGGCAAGCCAATCCGTTGGTAAATAGTCAGGGACGTAGTTCGAATGCTGGATATTTTTGGCCGCCTTAGCGCCGATTACCGGGCAGTGCTAAGCCCGTAGCGGCTGACCGACCAGCATCCGCATCCGGGCGAGTGATTGGCGGGCGAAGCGCCGCTGGAGCATTCGGCCGAAGAGCTGGAAGCCGAGCCGGTAGAAAGGGTTGCGGATGCGGTCAGGGCGCGAGTAGGCGTGGATGCGAAAGGCTACCTGGCCTGTGGTCAGGTTTTTATGGACGGTGAAGGTGATCTGTCCTTTCTCGAAGTGGCCGCTGAGAGTGCGGTACGAGTAGCCCCAGACCTGTTCCGGCGCGCCCGTGGTGGGCTGGGGGCGCTGCTCGTCCACGACGCCACCGACCCGGACGCCAAACCAGAACGTGAACCCCAGAAACCGCGCCCGAATCAGCATCACCCGGCCGTCGAGGGCGGCGTCGGGGGCGTAGATGCCGGTCACCAGATCGGGCGGCGAAAACTGGTACGTGTTGATCACCTCGCGGGCCGCTTCCCAGGAACCGCCGGGCGCGGGCGGGCCGGGTACTTCGGCGGGCAGGTCGGTTTCATAGTCGTCGAGGCGCCAGCCGGTAGCCGCCGTGTATTCGGCGGCGCGGTCGGGGTCGTAGTTTAGCGGCACCTCGCGGAAGGCTTCGAGGCGGGTGCGGTACTGCTCCCAAAGGGGTGGGCGGGCGGCAGGCGACGACTGGCTCATTCGGCGGGCGCAGGGCTGGGCGTGTGGTTGGCTAGGTCGTTGGGCGCACCGTTGGCCGCACCGTTGGTCGCGTCGTGTTCGAAGGTCGTGACCAGCACCGGCCGCACGGCCCGGCCGCCGCTGGCAGCTACCACGCGCTCGCAGAACGTGACCCAGGTTTGGGCCTGCACCTGCTTGCCGACGCCCAGCGTACCGTAGGCGAACGCCACCAGCCCGTCGCGGGAGCGCGCCCAGGAGTGAATTTCGAAGCGCAGCGCGCGCTCGGCCGCCGGTAGTTCTTCCACGGAAAACCGGATGCGGCCCGCTTCCGGGTGGCCTTCCAGCGTGACTAGCTCAAAGTAGCTGTCCGTTACTTCGCTGACGCGCACCGTGCCGTTCCAGGGGCCAAGAATTTTGATGCGGAACTCGTTGCCGACGCGCAGCTCGTGCGCTTCGCCCTTCACTTTCTCGAATTCGGCGAGGAAATCAGGCGAGAAATCGGTGAAATCGCAGGCGATCTTCTGGTGTAGCGCCGCCGCCGTCGTGGGCGCGCCAACGATATCGACGGTATAGCGCCGCTCGGTATAAGGACCCGCGCCGGTTTCGGCGGGCTGTTCGGTGGCGGGGTAAACGGGGTCGGAAGCGGACATAACCGCCTTCACGCAGCACGGGGGGCCAGGGTTGCGCGGGCGAACGGTTTTCCGCAGTACAGGGCAAACGCGTGAAGCCCAGTTGGCCAGCCCTGCTCTTCTTTCAAATCTCCCGCAAAGACGCGGAGACGCGGAGACGCGCAGCGCCGAATAGGCCATCTTTTTGGATTAGGGCTTAGGGCGCTTGCCCTGTCCGGCGCAGGTTCAGCGGGTGCATTCCGGCGGAAAGGCCCACCTTGCGGCGCCATTTCGCCATCCGTTTACTGCCGCTATGTTTGACCTGCCGATTTCCGTCCAGCCCGCTGACATCGACGCGATGGGCCACGTCAATAATATTGTGTACGTCCGCTGGATTCAGGAGGTCGCCGCCGCGCACTGGGCCGCCGTGGCGCCGCCTGAAGCACAAGCGGCGCTGGTCTGGATCGTGCGCCGCCACGAGATCGATTACCTGCGGCCCGCCCACCCCGGCGAGGCGCTCCGGCTCCGCACCTGGGTGGGCGCGGCGCAAGGCCTGACATTCGAGCGTCACACCGAAATCAGTCGTCCCGCCGATGGCATTCTGTTGGCCCGCGCCCGGACGATGTGGTGCCCGTTGAATGCCCAAACCGGTCGGCCTCAACGCGTGACGGCGGAGTTGCGGGCGTTATTTTCCGTGCCGGAATGAAGCTGCAAGCGATAAGCTTCAAGCGGCAAGCCAATCCCCGGATCAGGGCAAATGCACGAAGCTTTTGGCGCCCTTGATGAACCGCGTGGTGCGACGCAGGTAGTCCCGGTTGTGAGTCTTGAACACGGGATCGCTGGTAGCCCCCAATCGTCCTTTTTTCTACCGGCAGGTGGTCCCTCCGGGACCCGTTAGGCTTCCGGCTTGAGGGGAATAACCCCTTCGTGCGTTTGCCCTGTCCCCGGATAACCTTCGCGTTTTGAACGGCAAACCAGGCCGCTGACGAGCAGGTTGAGTCTAAAAACTGATTTCCCCCCACTATCAATGTTGCCGCCTTACCAACTGCCCGCCGCTACGCGCATTGGGCATATTCATCTTAAAGTCAGCGACCTGGACCGGGCGTTGGGCTTCTACCGCGACCTGCTCGGCTTCGAGGTCACCACCCGCTTTGGTACCGAAGCGGCCTTCCTTTCAGCCGGTGGTTACCACCACCACATCGGCCTGAACACGTGGCAGAGCCGGGGGGCTGGCCCGGCGCCGGAGCGCGCGGCGGGGCTATTTCACACCGCCATTTTGTACCCGACACGGCGCGACCTGGCTGCCGCCTATCAGCGTCTGCTACAGGCTGGCTATCCGCTGACGGGCGTAGCCGACCACGGCGTTTCGGAAGCGCTGTACCTCGACGACCCCGACCGCAACGGCGTGGAACTGTATTGGGACCGCCCCCGCGAAGCCTGGCCCCAGACCCCGGACGGTGCCCTTCAGATGTACACCCGCCCGCTCGACCTTCCCGACCTGTTGGCGGAGCTAATGCGCTGAATGCGAAAAGCCCGCTGCCGGGCTTCTCCGGAGAGAAGGCGGGCAGCGGGCTTTTGCACGAAATCAGTCGGGGTAGCAGGATTCGAACCTACGGCCTCGTCGTCCCGAACGACGCGCGCTACCGGGCTGCGCTATACCCCGAAGTTGGTTTCAGTTAAAGCGACCGTTCCGATTGAACCGGTCGCATCGTCGGAGTGGCAGGATTTGAACCTGCGACCTCCAGCACCCCATGCTGGCGCGATACCAGGCTACGCTACACCCCGAAACTCAACTTCCCCTCGAACGGCCGGGGCCGCGCTTGGGGCTGCAAAGGTAGGCAGCTTTCGCGGCCGCGCCAACCCCGGCGTTCAGAAAAAATTTTGGCCCGGCGCTCAGGTTGCCCTTCAGCCCGGCTCAGCAGCTTGACCCCTCAGCTCGACACCGCGGCATCGGCCAGCGGAAAACCTTCGGCGATTTGGTCGATGGCGTGGGCCAGGCGGCGGTCGCGGTCGGTGACGTGGTTGGCGGCATCGTGGGTGCGCAGCTCCAGGCGCACGAGGCCGTACTCGTTCCAGATGCCGGGGTGGTGGTCGCGGCGCTCGGCTTCAGCGGCGACGGCCGTCAGAAAGGCCCAGGCGGTGCGGAAGTCGGCAAACTGGAAGGTGCGAATCAGGGCGGCGGGCGTTTCGGTCCACATTGTTTGAGCGAAAGATAAAAGAAGCAGCGGGCTTTGCCCCCAAAGGTAGGGCGACCAAGCAATAAAGTGCTTCCCCCGGAAAGCGGTGGAACATAGGTAGTACCGGGCGATAAATACCGAAAATCTCCCCCGATCAATCTGTGGCGTTCGCACAACCCGCCGCCGGAGTGGGCGTAGAGCGGGACCGACTTTCGGGCGACTGGCCCGGTAAGCCGGTTTTGCTCTTTCCCATTTCTCCACCGTTTCCACTCACTTCCCGCCTGATGAAGACCACCCGCCCGTTCCGAGCTGCTGTCAACACCGCTCCCCGACTTGCCCGCGACCCGCGCACCGAAAACCGCCCCGTGCGCGTACTGCCGCCCGCCGATGAAGATGAAATGACTGCTGGCCACCTGATTGCCACGCCCGGTCCAATGGACGCGCGCGCCGATGAGGGCACCGGCTACGGTAGCTCCCGCGCCAGCGAGGAACCGGGCCGCGATGCCGATGCCGACTCTGGCGCCGGCAGCATCGTCCTGAACCGCGATTCGGGCCATTCCTACGGTGGCGACTCGTTCAGCGGCCTCGGCGACGACGAGCGGTAGGGTGGCGAGCCACGAGCTTCAAGCCGTAAGCTTCAAGCGGCAAGCCAAGCGGCTGCGTTAAATAAAGAGAGTCGGGTATTTAGGCCGTGAATCAGCAACTACCCGAGATTTGGTCTTTCGGTTTCGATTGTCTATCATTTGATTGGCTTGCAGCTTGTGACTGACTGCTTATCCGGCAGTTGGTCATTCAAACGGTCAGTCAGAAATGATCCGGCAGTAGTTTTCGGCTCTCTTTGTTTGTCAGTGGATTGGCTGGCGGCTTGAAGCTTACCGCTTGAAGTGCCAGCCGCCCCCTTAACCTGTTGTGTTCGTGCCCCGTCGTTTTGCTATTTCTGACCCCCACGGCTGTTCCGCTACCCTGGCCGCATTGCTGGCTACGCTCCGGTTGCGGACCGGCGATGCGCTTTACCTGCTCGGCGATTACGTGAACAAAGGCCCCGACGCGCGCGGGGTGCTCGATCAGGTGCTGCGGCTGCAAAAAGCGCCCTACGAGGTGGTGGCCCTGCGCGGCAACCACGAACAGGAACTGCTCGACGCGGCCCTGGACGAAGCCGACCCCGAGCAACTGGCCCGCTGGCAGGACAAGCTGGAGTGGGCCGTGACGATGGATTCGTTCGGCATTGCCGGTCCGCACCAGTTGCAGCCCCGCTACCGGAAGCTGCTGGAACTGATGCCTTATTATCTGGAGCTGGACGACTACGTGCTGGTGCACGCCGGGCTGAATTTCGATAAGCCGGACGCGCTCTGGGAAGACACCACCGCGATGCTGACGGCGAAGGACTATACCGTCGATCAGGAAGCCCTCGGCGGGCGCACTCTCGTCCACGGTCATACCCCCACGCCGCTGCTGGACGTGCGCCGCCAGTTGAAAACCCCCGGCCCCGCCGAAATCTGCCTCGACACGGGCTGCGTCTATTACAAAAACGCCGCGCTCGGCAACCTCGTGGCGCTGGACCTGGATACCCGCGAGCTAATTGTGCAGCCGAACGTGGACCGGCCGTACCCGATCAGCCGGAAGTAGGCTGAGCGGGTGTTTGGCCCTCTTCCCCAAAAGCGGGAGGGGGCCTGTTTGGGTGTCCTGAATACGGAGACGCAGCCGAAGCCAGAAATTTCTCGCTGTCAGGTAGTTGATTTAGCCGGTCGGCGGCCGGGTTTTGATGCATTTACCCCAAAGGGACGCCGTTTGGTAGCGCTCTCACGCAGAGGGCACGACTAGATTCCGTTCGTCGGACGGCGCTTTGAGCTGGGTAAAAAGGCGCTGATATTTGGGCCGAGAATCCTGCTGGTGCTGGTGCGCCCCTGCTCCTGGTAGGCGTCAGGTGGCAAGCAGGATGGGGGTGGGCTGGTGAGGAACGGGCTGGTCGAGAGTCTCGCGGTTGCTGGTGACGCGGACGGAGCAATGGAAGAACAGGCGCTTGTGTCTGCGGATATTTAGCTGACTGGCAGCGATTTGCTCGCGTCAGGAATGCCGGTAGGGTCGCGCTTGCCGGGCGCTTCTTCCGCCGCGTAAGGGGGCATTTTACGTCGCGCCGGACCGGACTTTCTGGTTGCGGCCCGGCGGGAGGAGGGGCCACTGCACCGGCAAACGCCACCGCCAGCGGCGCGTTGGCCGTGGGGAGGGGCACGAGTTGGCCGGCGCAGGTTTCGTAGTAGCACAAGCCCACCACGAGGATGGCCGCTTCCGGACCTGCGGCGCGCCCGTTGGACTCGCAGTAGAGCGGAATCGGTAACGCGGCGAACGGCCCGGTGAGCGGGCAGGGGGACGGTAAAGCGGGCAGGGCAACTGCGCGAATAGTGCCGGTGAGTTCGTCGAGCAGGGCTAACCCGACGCGGTAGCCATAGTGGGTGGCCCGGGCTGGCAGGCCTCGCTGCGCGGGAGCAGGTAAGGTAGGCAGGGTCAGCAGCAAGCGGTTAGAGTTGACGCGGCTGACGGTGCAGCCGTGCTGTAGCCCGGCGGGCAGGGCGATTTCGGAGTTGAAACTGAATCCGGCGAGGGCAGGCAGATGGGTGGCCAGCAGGCGGCGCTGGCCGCAGGGGCGGGCTACGTCGAGGGCGACGAGGCGGCGGAGGGTGCCGGTGAAACGGCCGCGCGGGGCGGGCGCGCTGTAGGGTTGGAGCAGTTCGGGCAGGGCGTGACGGATGGCTGCGCCGAGCCGGGAGGTGAAGCTAAAGTCGCTGCTGTTGACGCGATGGGCCTCGCGGGTGGGCGCCGTCCGGAAGCCTTCCAGATCAGACCGGCGGCGCTTGCGCAGGTTGCCGTGCTTATCGACGGTCCAGGGGCCGAAGGTGCCGCGCAGGCCAAGCAGCCGCACCAGCTGCTGCATCTCCGCGCGGGAGCGGTTGTCGTAGGTGTGAGGAGGCCAGGAAACCATATCCGAAGATACGGTGGTAGCGGGCAAGGTGGTAAGGAACGGGCAAAAAATGCCACCGATTGCCTTAAAATACCCGCTCTGCGGGGCGTCCACGTTGCTGATGCGGTGGAACTGGCTCGCCCTGCCCACGCGAGCCAGGGTAGGGCCAGGGACGGGATAAGGTCGGTTGAAGGTGCCTTCGCCTACGGGTGATCTACGCTGTAAGCCGGGGTGGAGCGGGCGGCCGGGGGGCATCAGCCGGACGTTGTACGGGACCGCGCGCCTATTAGGCCTCAGGTAGCGGCGTCAACCGGCCGCCGATTTCTTTTGCCGCTTCCGTCGGCCCTTTCCGAGGTGGGCGTGCGCGGTTAGCATTCGGGCCGGGCGAGCGCCGCCGCAAGCCCCGCTGAGCGGTTCGCATCCGCTACCGGCCGCCGGGTAACCCGCCTGAGCGTAGCTTGTTTTGAATCGCCGTACTTTTGTCAGGCCTGCATGCAACTTCCGTAACCGGAAACCCCTTTAGGCGCCACAATGATTAACCGACCACCCGCGTGCGGGCTGGCCGGTTTCTTATTGTCCATATTTCGCTACTTGTTCTTTAATCTTTCGGTTTATGACCCCACTCATTACTCATTTGTTCGGAGGGGCACTTCGGCGCGCGGTGCGTGTGTCGGCCCCCATTGCTTCTGTTTCCCGCCGCTTGCTAAGGCGCCCCGTGCTGGGCGGCTGGCTGGCGGCGTTGGTGTTTTTGATGGGCGGGGCGGGGAGCGCGGTGGCGCAGAACGGCATCTTCGAAGGCTACACGATCCTGAGCCTCAACGGGGGCGCGAACCAGTTCTACGATTTGAACAACCCTACGGCCAACCCCGACCTCAACGGCGGAAACCTGGGCACTTTCGCGGCGGGCAGCACCAACCTAGTGCTGAAAGGCGCGCAGCTCAAAACCTTCAAAAACGGGACCGACAACGTAACCGGCACCCGGCTGCGGTACCGGGTCTATTCGTACGTCGCCACGCCGGGGGCATTCAGCGTTACGCCGGACCTGGGTTTTGTGACTAACGAGAGCGGCACGTGCAGCAGTCCATACTCGTCGTGCAACCAGCGATGGGAGACCAATAACCTCAACATAAATCTGTTGAGTGGGCTGTCATCGGGCATCTACATTCTGGAAGTGTACGGCGAGTCGACAAATACTGGTGCTGGTGTGCTGACACTCAATAACAGCGGTAATAACTACCGCGCGCAGTTCACGGTAGGCTCGTCGCTTATCAATGAGAGCTTCGAGGGAGGGCTGGGGTCGTTCACGGCAGTGAACAATGCTTCTACCACCTCTAACCGGTGGCAGACTGGTACGTTGGCTGGCGCTACGGCTGGCGCAAACGCTGCCTACATTTCCAATAGCGCCTCGTCCCCTTTTGCTTACAACTATACCGGCACCAATGCAACGGTTCATCTGTACCAAGACGTAACCATTCCGGCTGGTCAGGATCTGATTAACCTAAGCTTTTCGTGGAAAGGGGTTGGCGAGGCCACCGACTATCTGCGCGTCTCTTATGCCCCTACTACCTTCCTGCCTTCCGCCACTACGACCAATACTACCAGCGGAACGGCCCTGACCGGCACAGGTACCGGCACACCGGTTACGCTGCTGAACAGCCTGTTCAACTCGGCCAGCTTCGTCACGGCCACGACCACGCTGCCTTCCAGTGTGGCAGGCACCACGATCCGGCTGATTTTCACGTGGACGAACAATTCGTTTACCCAAAATAATGGGCCCGCTGCGCTCGATAACGTCGTGCTGAGCAGCCGCACTTCTCAGCCCCTGAGCGGCATCTACACCATTGACAACACGCAGGTACTCGGCAACCGTACCTTTCCCAGCTTCACCCGCGCCGCTCAGGCGCTGAACGAGGATGGTATTTCGGCGGCAGTGACGTTTAACGTAATTCAGGGCCAGACATTTCCGGAAGCTCCGGTACGCATTACGGCTACCGGGACGCTGGCGAATCCGATTTCTTTTGTAAAAACCAGCGGCGGTACCAATCCTACGCTGATCGGCACGACCGGCGTAGCCAACACAGCGGGCGCCAGTGGCGATGCGGTCATTCGATTGGTTGGGTCAGATTATATCACCTTTGACGGCATCAATCTGTCGGACGCTGCTGGCAACGTCAGTGGCACTACCCGGATGGAAGCGGGTTTGTTGCTCGATGGGATTTTCGCTACTAGTGGCTGCCAGAACAATACTTTCAAGAACGGCACCATTACGCTCAATAACGCAAGCAGCAACACCCCGACTGCGGTGATGCTCCGCAACGCGGCAGGCGATGCGGCCGGCGCCAACTCCAACAACACGTTTCTGAACGTGACCGCGACCAACGCGGCGGTTGGCTACTCGTTCATCAGCAGTGCAGCGTGGCCCGACCTCAATAACAGAATCGATACCGAAAGTGGGGGCACCAGTGCCATAACCAGTATGGGAGGTGCTTCTCTCGGCCCGATTCAAGGAGTGGAGTTGACGGGTCAGCAAAACGCGCAGATCAGCAACACCACGTTCCGTAACTTTTCCGGCTCTGCCACCATCTACGGAATCGGTGCAACAACCGTAGGTTCGAGCTTCACTGCAAGCAACAACCTGTTTTCTAACATTGTAACGTCGTCATCCACTCTGAACGTAGCGGCAATTTTCGCTAACGCCTCCATCTCCGGGCAGACGAATGTGATTAACGGTAACCAGATTCAGCCTATTAGTCCTGACGCGACTTCCGTTAGTGCGTCTGTAGCGGGGGCCAACGTTTATGGCATTCTGGTCAGCTCTGGTTCGGCGGACATTTATAATAACTTGGTCAATACCGTCCGGCAAACAGCAACGGGAACGGGTGGAGCACTCGTGAACGGCATCAGCGTGACGGGCGCAAGTAGTGCAGTATACAACATTTACCGCAACTACTTGCACACGATCACGCAGGCTACCACTTCGGGTGGGTCGGTGAGTGCTATTGTGGTGGGTACTTCCGTGGCGACGGCTAACGTTTATAATAACCTGGTCGCGAACGTGCGCTACGATGCCAACAACGGAAGCCCCGGCGTTCGGGCATTGAGTATTGGCGGCACGGCTTCCAATGTGTACTATAATACGGTGCGCCTGACCGGCACTGCGGCGGCAAGCGCCACGAACTTCCAAAGCGTGGCGCTTTACATCTCGGGTGGAACGGTTGATTACCGAAATAACATCCTTTCCAACGACTATGCGTTCACCGCCGGGGGTTCTACTTTCCGGCAAGTAGCCGTTTGGTTTAATGCAGGAGCTATCGCCGCTACGACCAACAACAACCTGGTTTACGGCCGCACCGCGTTGCTCTGTACTTCTAGCGCTAGTGCTCTACAGACCACTCTGGCCGCGTATCGCACTTTCCTGACCGGCACCCGCGAATCGGCGGCCGTGACGGAAAGCACTACGCCGTTCGTTAGCAACACCGACCCGCACCTGAATTCCGCCAGCCTTCAAGTCACCCAGGCAGAAAGTGGCGGCGCGATCATCGCATTGATCACCAACGATTATGATAACGACTTCCGGGGTTTGTCGCCGGGCAACGTGTACCCGATTACGCCGACTCCCTCGAACGGTGGCGGCACGGCGCCTGACATTGGCGCTGACGAAGGCAACTTTAAACCCCTGGACCTGACGGCCCCGACGATTACCATCGGCACCCCGTTGGTGAACACCACCAGCCCCACCGCGCCCACGCTCACTAACGTGACCATCACCGACGCGAGCGGGGTGAACACGACGCTCGGCACCCGGCCGCGCGTGTACTACAAGCTGAGTACGGAGAACAACGCGTTCGCGGGCAACACCTCCGCCGACAACGGCTGGAAGTTCGTGGAAGCCACGGGAACCACTTCGCCGTTCTCGTTCAACCTTGATTTCTCGCTGCTGACGACCACGCCGGTCGGGGGCAATATCATCCAGTACTTCGTGGTGGCCCAGGATATGGCCAGTACCCCGAACGTGGGCATCAACTCGCCCAACGGCTTTGCCGCCACGCCGGCCAGCGTGGCCCTGACGGCAGCGGCGGCGCCCATCACGGGCACACCGCTCCAGTACACGATTTTGGAATCGTTTAGCGGCTCAATTAATATCGGGCCGGGCGAAGTCTATAACGGCCAGCCATTAACCACGTTCACGGCCGTAGGCGGCCTGTTCCAGCGCCTCAACGCGGGCGCGCTTACCGGCAACCTGACCGTGCTCGTGACGGGTGATATCACGACTGAGGACGGGACGCACGTGCTGAACCCCCCGACCGAGTCGCCGGCCAGTTCCAACTTCTCGATCCGGGTGCAGCCAAGTGCTACTACCGAACGCCTGATTACGGGCTGGGTTAATGGCTTGACGGGCGTGCGAGGCATCACACTCAACGGCGCCGACCGCGTCACGTTTGATGGGCGCTTCAACCAGACGGGTACCACTAAGTACCTGCGTCTGCGCAGCGACGTGACGTCGGCGGGGGTATTTCAGCTGATTCAGGACGCCACGAGCAACGTGGTTCGGGATTGCTACATCGAAAGCGCAAACGGAAGTTCTTTCAGCACGGGGGCCGTCACGTTCGGCACTTCCAGCACCACGGCCGTATTCAACGGTGTGCAAGGCGGTGTAACCGGGAATGATTTGAACTCGGTGCTGAACTGCGATATCGCGCCCACTTCGGGCGGGTCGCTGGCGCAGGGCTTCTACTCGGCGATTCCGAGTCCGACCTCGATCTCGAACAGCGAATGCACGGTGTCAGGTAACAACTTCATCAATATCGCCACCTACGGAATCGCTACGGGCTCGAGCACAGGGAGTAACTGGACAATCAGCGGCAACAGCTTCTACCAGACGGTGACCGGCACCGGCGCACAGTGGGTAATGAACCTATCTGCCGCCACCGGTAGCAGTGGCTGGCTGGTTAGCGGCAACTATATCGGCGGCTCGGCCCCGCTGGCGGGGGGCAGCGCGTGGGTCAACTCTTCTTTAGCAGCCAACACGTTCCGTGGTATCTACCTCAACGGCTTGGGCACGAGCACGAGCTTGGCGGCCGTGACAGTGCAGAACAACGTGATCGGCAACATTTCGCTGACCAATGCGGCCGCGACGTTCCGGGGAATCGAAACCCGAGGCAGCGGCGATGCCACCTCGTACGCGCTGATCGGTAATACCATCGAGAACATTACCAGCAACAGTACCGCTGGTGGAGGCGGGCTCACTGCGTCGCCAGTGGTTGGTATTCTCACCTTGTCGACCGCTTCTTCGGTAACACCCGGCACGGCACAACTCATCAGCGGCAACGTGCTCCGCAATCTGTCGAATACGGGGACCGGGACGGGTAATATCTGGATAGCGGGCATCCAGGTCGGGGGTAGTGGTCTGACAAACGGGCTGATCACACGCAACCGCATCTACAACATTACCAGCTCCAACGCTACGGCTTCGGCGGGCGGCCCGGAAGGTATCGTACTGGTGACTGGCGACTGGAACGTGACCAACAATCAGGTGACGTTCCTGGCCCCCAGCCCGACGGGCGCGAATATTCGCGCCTACGGCATCGTCGACAACGTGGGCGCTACTATCCGCACGGTGAACGTGCTTTTCAACTCGGTGGTGCTGGCGGGGACGAGCAGCAGTGGGGCGCAGAAGACATACGCCTTTGCGCGGAGCGCCAGCGTGGGCACGGTGCGCAACAACATTTTTCTGAACCTGCGCACGGGGGGCACGGGAGGCAATTTCGCCATCGGTACCAGCAACCTGACCACGTTCGTCTCCAATACCAACGATCTGTACGTGGCCGATCCGACTAAGCTCGGGGAAGTGGGGTCAACGGCCTACACGTTCGCTAACTGGCAGACCACGACCAGCCAGGATGCGGCTTCCCGGAACGTCAACGTCAAGTTCGTCGACACTAGCGTTGGTAACCTCAATCTCGACGCAACCACCAACTGCCAGCTCGATAACACGGGCGTAGCGATTACAGGGATTGATGGCGAGTTCGACAACGCCGTTACCACGCGCCAGACCACGCCCGACATCGGCTCCGACGAATTCAGCCATACCCAGCAAGCGGCGGTGTTGACCACTACCGGTGCCCAGTGCGCCCCGGTGACGGGTTCGGTGACGATCAATGGCACCGGCAACGGGCCGTGGTCGGTGGTGCTTTCGCTGAATGGCACTCCGCAAGCGGCTGTATCGGCGGCGGCCTCGCCGTACACCTTCGCTACCACGGCGGGCAACACCTATGGACTAGAAAGCGTGAGCGATGCCTACGGCCCTACGGCCACCACGGGCTGCGCCTTATCCGTAAGCGGCAGTCCGCTGACGGTGAATCCCCTGCCCACCGCCACGCTCAACGCCATCACAGCGGTTTGCACGGGCAATACGGCCACCCTGACGGGTACCCTGACGGGTACGGGGCCGTGGAGCTTCACCTACACCATCGACGGCGGCGCCCCGCAGGCATCGGGCAGCATCGCCAGCAGCCCATTCAGCATCAGCACCCCGGTACTGAACCTGCCGGGTTCGCCGAAATCAATTCTGATCACGGGCATCTCGGACGCCAATTGCACGGCCACCGCTTTCCCCGCCGCGCAGACGGTAGTGGTCAACCCCCGCCCAACGGCCACGCTGAACGCCATCACGGCGGTCTGCGCAGGCAACTCGGCGACGCTGACGGGTACCCTGACGGGCACGGGGCCGTGGAACTTCACCTACACCATCGACGGCGGGGCCACGCAGGCCTCGGGCAGCATTGCCACTTCGCCTTTCAGCATCACCACGCCGGTGCTGAACCTGCCGGGTTCGCCGAAATCAATTCTGATCACGGGCATCTCGGACGCCAATTGCACGGCCACCGCTTTCCCCGCCGCGCAGAACGTGACCGTGAACAATACCACCACCTGGACCGGCGCCACCAACGCCAACTGGCAGGACGGCAGCAACTGGACGAACTGTGTGCCGACGGCCTTCGTCGATGCCACGATCCCGAACGTAGTCCCGGCCCCGGTTCTGAGCAGCGGCACGGGCGCCGTGCGCGACCTCACCATCCAGGCTGGCGGCTCGCTGACGGTTTCGGGTGGTGCCACTGGCCTCCAGATCAACGGCGCCTTCACCAATGTGGGCACGTTTACTTCGGCCGTGCTGACCACCTTCAATGGCAATGCTGCCACGCTGGTGCCGGCTGGTTCCTACGCGGCCGTCACGCTGGTGGGCACTACGAATAAAACCCTGACGGGCGCCCCCACCATCAGCGGCACGCTGACGATGGGCGCCGGCTCCCTTGAACTGGGTAATTTCGACCTGACGCTGACCGGCACCACCGGTACCGTAAGTGGCGCGGGCCTGACGAACTACCTGGTGGAAAACGGCTCCGGCCGCCTGACCATTGAATCGGTGGGCACCAGCGGCGGGCGGGCCGTGGCCTTCTTCCCGGTGGGTACCAGCACGACCTACAACCCGGCGCAGATTGTCAATACCGGCACCACCGATGCGTATAGCGTGCAGGTGACGAATGTGATTCCGACCGGTGGCCCTACTCCGGACCCAGCCGGCGCGCACGTCGTGAAAAAGACCTGGGACGTGACCGAGGCCAACACGGGTGGCTCGAACGTGACGCTGAAGCTGATCTGGAACGCGGCGCTGCCGATGACCGGCGACGAGGGCGTGATGTTCGCCCGTAACGTTTCCACGATCAGCCACTTCCGGGGCGGTGCCTGGGTAGCCGGCCCGCTGGCGGCGGCCGTGAGTGAAGGCGGCAACCAGTGGAGCCGGACCCGGTCGGGCCTGACGAGTTTCTCGCCGTTCGCGGTGGAAGATGGTGCCCGGCCGCTACCCGTGGCGCTGACGGCTTTCGCCGCCGAGCGCAAGGGCGCCGATGCCCAACTGACGTGGACGACCGCCACCGAGCGCAACAGCCGGGGCTTCGAGGTGCAGGTAGCCACGCAGGCCGACGGCGCGTTCCGGACGCTGGGCTTCGTGCCGAGCCAGAACCCGACCAGCACGGCGCCGCTGCGCTACACGTTTCTGGACACCGAACGCGGCAAGGCGGACACCCGCTATTACCGCCTGCGGATGCTCGACCTGGAGGGTACGGCCGACGTAAGCCCGGTGAAGACCGTCCTGTTCGATGGCACCAAGGCTGAGGTAACGGCTGTGCCTAACCCCTTCCGCACGAGCCTTCAGGTGCGGGTGACGGCCCCCGCCGCCGGCACCGCCACCCTGACGCTGACCGATGCCCTGGGCCGGACGGTGCTGACGCAGACGGCGCCCGTGGCCGTCGGTGCCAATACGCTGACGCCGCACCTGCCCGCCGCCCTGGCGCGCGGCGCCTACCTGCTGACCACCACGGTGGGCGGGGAAGTCTTCCGCAGCCGTTTGGTGAAGGAGTAGATTATACTGATCGTGCTAAATGAAAAAGGCCACTCCGGAAACGGGGTGGCCTTTTTGGTGGCGGTAGGAGCAGTAGCGCGGTTTGCTGACGAACCGCACGACGGGTGCTGTGTCAAGCAATTTATTGAGAAGATTTTTTATTTCACTAAAAAGAGTCCTTTGCTCGGCACTCGCAATCAGACGCACCGTCAGGATTCGGTAATGGGTAGCGCGGGCTTTCAACGCGCCGTCAGGAGCGCCCCCCGCCCGGCCGCGAGGTGCCGCCCTATTGCTTTCTTTTTTTGCCGCCCCCGTCGGCCCTTTCCGGGGCGGGTGGGGGCGGCTAGGGTGCAGGCCCGCCGGGCGCCGCCGTTCGTGGGGCGGTAGGTGCCGTTGGTTGGGGCCCCGCCCGCGTTGGCCGAGCGGCCGGCGCGGACGGCATCCGCCACCGCCCGCCAGGTAACCCATCGGAGGGTAGCTTCTTGTGAATAGCCGTACTTTTGCCCCGTCTGGATGCAACTTCCGTAACCGGAACCCCCTTTAGGCGCCACAATGATCAACCGACCACCCCCCTGCGGGCTGGCCGGTTTCTTATTGCCCCCTCTTCTTCTACCTGTTCTTCAATCGTTCGGTTTATGACCCCACGCATTACCCTCTTGTTCGGAGGGGCACCCTGGCGCGCTGACCGCGTGCCGGCCCCCAGTGTTTCTGTTTTCCGCCGCTCGCTAAAGCGCCCCGTGCTGGGCGGCTGGCTGGCGGCTGGGCTATTTTTGATGCTGGGAACGGCGGTGCCGGTTTTGGCGCAGCCGACGATCATTGCGACCAGTATTGCCGATGGCTCGTTTCCGACGAATCCTTATGCGTTGACCGATCGAGGTACCTTCCGTCAGTCAGACCCCATTTTGGCTACTACGGGGGGAACCGGCCGGGCGTGGCTGTTCGCGCAGGGGTCGGTTGGGTCGCCGGACTACAACAACAAGTGGAACCCCTACTCCGGCGATCCTACGCAGATTGCTGGATTTAACACCTACATCAACCCTACGACTCAACCCGCCTCGGCCCGGTGGAGTGGTAGCGGTGGGCAGAACGGCACGTTCCCTAACGTGACCAGCGGCCGTTACTATACGTTCAACATCACGGAGAACGCCGCAGGTGTGGGCGCTACCAACACGATGCAGGTGCTGGAAACGAGCTTTATTCCAGTCACGATTTCCAGCGTGGTGCCTTCTGGTATCGGCTTTATCCCGGGCCTGCCGATTACCATCACGGTGACGACCAGCGCGGCGCCCGCGACGGACGAGTTCGTGTACATCCGGTACTCGAACAACGGCTTCGCCTCGAACAATAACCTGGTGCAGGTCAACTTCCCCGCCGGCAGCAACGTCGGGACGGCCAATATCCCCGGCCAGCCGGCCAGCACGACGGTGACGTACTACGCGATGTCGTCGAACAAGACCATCGCCCAGATCACGGCCGACAACACGGCGAACTCTACGGCGCTCGGGTTTGATATGGCGACGTTGCGGCTCAACAACAACGGCGGCAGCAACTACACCTACGGGGTAAACGCCAGTGGCTCGGTTTCGGGTAACGTAGTTGTAGCTGCCACGGCCGGCACAACAGGACCTACATCTTATACCAACCTCAATGCTGCTTTCGCCGCTATCAACGCTGGAACGCACCAGGGGGCGATCAACATCTACCTCAACACGACGACGATCAGCGAGGTGACGAACTTCCCCTATCTGCAGCAAAGCGGTGTGGGTACATCGAACTACACGTCGGTGCTCATTCAGCCGATCATCGACGGCGTAACGATCCAGGGTACCGCTGGTCAGCCAAATGGGCTGGTGAACATCTTCGGGAGCAACGTCACTATCAATGGCGACAACCCCAACACCGGGCTGGTCAACGTTCCCCAACGAAACCTAACGTTCCTCCACACCGGCGGCACCGCGCTTACCTTCACGGCCGTCGTGCGGGTGGGGGGATTCGCTTCCCCCGCTACTCCGGTAACAGTCTCGAACGTTTCCATCCGTAACTGTATCATTACGGGCCACGGCACCTCGGGTGTTATAAGCAGCAGCCCGTCGAACAACACGTTCGGCATCTACGCCGCCAACGACAACACGCAACTGGGTTCGGTCTCGGCAAACTCGATCACGCTGACGCCCACCGGGGCTAAGATCGCGAACCTGACGATCGCGAACAACCTGATCCAGACGACCGCGCGGGCGATCTTCGTCAGCGGTACCGGCACGGTGCCGGTGACCGGGCTGTCGATTACCGGTAACACGGTAGGCAGCGGTACGGCAGGCAACATTTCGGCCCTCGGCATCAACGTAGTGAACGCGACCTCGGCGAGCATCACCAACAACACCGTGCAGGGTCTGACGGCGTTCGTGAACGACAACCGCGCCGGCACGGGCATCTCCGTGGGTACGGCCAACAGTGGTAGCTCGGCTTCGCCGACGATTACGGGCAATACCGTTAACGCCATTCAGAACTCGGGCGGCCCGGCCACTGGTATCTGGGTGGCTTCGGGCACGAGTTCGCCGACGATCTCCAGCAACATCATCAGCAGCATTCTCCAGACGGGCGGGAGCACCGCCTCTGCGGCAATCGGCATCAACGTGGTATCAACGACCACGGCGGCGACGGTGTCGGGCAATGTGATTGCTACCATCGGCAATAACAGCACAGCAGCAACCGGCCAAGCAGTGGGTATCTGGTTGAATAATGCTGCTTCGGCGACGGTCTCCGGGAATACTATCGGTAGCCAGACGAGCGTGACGACGGTGTACAACACCAACACGGGGATCACGGCTAATGGCTCGCCGTCAACGGCCGCGGCCGCGGCGGGTATCCTCGTGGACGGTTCGACGACGACCCCGACGGTATCGGGCAACATCGTCACGAACGTGAAGTCGATCAATACGAGCGGCTACACGGCCGTGGGGATTGATCTGGCGGGGGTGAGCGGCAACTCGCTGACGGTAAACAACGCTGTTTCGGATGTTAACGCTTGGCACTTCTCCAGCAACTCGAACTACCTCACGACCTACGGCATCTTCGGTATCCGTCTGAACACGGGCACCGCCACAACGCACCGCTTTTATTATAACTCGGTGTATTTAAGTGGGGCAGCTCTGGGAAATCCCAACGCCTCGGAGCACACGAGCTGCCTGCTGGCAGCCACGACCACAGCCACGGTGGACATCCGCAACAACGCGCTGGCCAACACGCGGAGCGGTACGGGTTCGATGAATACCTGCCTGTCGCTGAGCAGCGCCCTGACGAGCGGCTCTATCATTAACAACAACGCCTACTACTCGCCGGGCACGACGGCGAGCACCTCGGCAGGCAACTTCATCGCGCAGACCATCACGGCGTCAGCAACTTTTGCCACGTACCTGGCGGGCAACTTCAACGCGGGAGCGACGAGCCCGACGTCGAACCTGCGCTTCTTCACCAATGGCCTGACGGCGGGTAACGACAACCGTTCGTTTGCCGTGCTGACGACGGGTCCGTCGTCGCTGCCGTTCACGAGCACGACAAACCTGACGATCCCGACTGGTCCGCCTGCCACGCAGACACAGATCGAATCGGGCGCGGCGGTGATTGCCGGTGTGACGACTGACCTGACCGGCGCCACCCGCGCCACGGGCACCACCTTCCCGCCTACGGCCACGGGCCAGAACCCGGACATCGGCGCGTACGAGGGCGCGTACACCCCGCTGCTGCCGCTCACGGTGTCCGGCTCGACCTACACCCAGACGAATACCCAAACCAGTCAGGGGGCAGCCGACCAGCTGGTGACCAGCATCACGGTCAACACCACGGGTACGGTGGCGGGCATCACGCTCAACAGCGTGACGTTCAACCTTGGCGGCAGCGCCGTGCCGGCTGACATCACCGACGCCAAGCTGTGGTACAATACCACCAACACCTTCACCGGCGCTACGCTGCTGGGTACGCAGAGCACGATTGGCGGCACGATGACCATCACGGCGACCACGCCGCAGGCCCTGGCGGCAGGCTCGAACTTCTTCTTCCTGAGCTACTCGATCGCCAACGCGCCGACCTCGACGCAGGGCAACACAGTGGCAGCGGTGCCAACCTCGATCGCCTTCTCGACGGGTAGCCCGTCGGTGCCGACCGGAACGCCCGGCCCGGGGCGGACGATTGCCGACCTCACGGCACCGGTCATCGTGTACACGACCCAACCGGCCACGACCACCACCAGCACGGCCGATCAGACCGTGGTGGCTACCATCACCGACAACAGCGGCACCATCAGCAGCGCGCTGCTCTATTACCGCAAGGGTACCACGGGGGCGTATGCCTCGGTGAGCGCCTCGGTGAGCGGTTCGAGCTACACCTTCACGCTGCCGGCTTCGGGGCTGGGCCTGGTGCCGGGCGACGTAGTGCAGTACTATGTAGCCGCGCAGGACCCCTCGGCTAACGTGACGACGAACCCCGCAGGTGGCTCAGGCGCGACGCCTCCCGGCTCCACCCCGCCGGGTTCGCCGAACCAGTACTCAATTCTCTTCAGCGTCGCGGGCACCTACAACGTGGGCGCCGGCCAGACCTACACCTCACTGACGGGCTCGGCGGGTTTCTTCAACTTCGTGAACTCGAACATTGTGACGAACACCGTGACGGTGAACATCGTCAGCAATACGACTGAAACGGGCGCCGTGGGCCTCAACGCGTTTGCGGCGTTCCCGATGACCATTCAGCCGGATGCTACGGCCAGCGTCTTCACGCTGGAAGGCGCACTGGCCAGCAGCGGCACCGCCAGCGCCAACGGTCTGATTCGGCTGAACACCGGCGTGACGGGTGTCACCTTCGACGGTGGCGCTTCCAAGCGGCTGCGCTTCCGCAACACGGGTTCGGCGCCGACCTTGCTGATCTTCGGTGCGGGCAGCGCGAGCGCCAATTCCATCGTCATCACGAATTCGATCGTGGAAGGCGGTTTTGTAGCCTCTTCCGATGGGACGATTGTGGTGAGCGCCTCGCCCAACGTGACCATCAGCAACAACGACATTCGCGAGCGTACCGACATTACGGCTACGGAGGGGCAACAGCCCCGCGTGGCTATTTACGGGTCGGGGGCGAGTGGTTCGCTTACCATCAAGGGCAACACGATTCGCAATTTCGCCGCAACGGGCATCTTTATGCCCAACACGGCTACCGGCAACGGCTGGACGGTGGGCGGCGCCACTACCCCGGACGGCAACCTGATTTACAACGAATCGACGCGGACCGGCTCAATCATCGGGGTGCAGTTGCAGGCCGGCACCGGTCATACGGTGCGTTTCAATTCGCTTTATCAGACAGCGGGAACGCTGAGCGGCTTCACGGGTATCTCCATCTCCGGCAGCAGCACGGGTGGGCATCTGATCGGCAACAACACGATTGGTGGCGCGGCCGCAGATGCTACGGGGGGCGTGTTTACCCTATCGTCGGGTGCGTTCAACGGCATCACGCTCAACATTACGTCCCCAACTTCGCTCTCGACAGTGCGCGCCAACACGGTGCGGAACATTACGAATAACAGCACCCTCTTCCCCACCATCGGCATCAATGCGCCGCAAGGTCTGTTCACGATCGGCGGTGCGACGGCGGCTGATGGCAACCTCATCGGCGGTACGGCGGGTCAGGGGATTGCGGTCGTGTACTCCGGCACGAGTAACCAAGCCAGCAGCGGTATTTCGGCCGTGCCGACGGTCACCGGTTCCAGCGTTCAGAACAACAGCGTGCAGGGCCTGGCAATGGGCACGGCTACCTCAACGGCGCGGATAATAGTCGGCATCTACGTGCAGAGCGCGGCGAGTACCACCACGACGGTATCGAACAACCTGGTGAACAACCTGACGGTAGCCTCGACGGCCTTCGCCGGCTCGACCGCCTACGGACTACAGTTCACGGGTACGGGCAACTACGCAGTCAGCGCCAATACGGTGAGCAACCTCACCGTGAACGCGCCGGCTTCAGGTGCGCCTCTGCTCAACGGGATTCTGGGCTCGACGAGCGGCACCAGCACGGTGAGCAACAACACCGTGTCGGGCCTTTCCTTCGCCGGCAGCCCCGGCTCGACCAGCACTCAAACGGTGGGTCTGTTCCTGACGAACGGCGCTTACACGGCCACCGGCAACACGGTGAGCGGTATCGCGGCTACCAACACCACGGCCGCTTCGACCAGCGCGCTACGAGTGCAGGTAGTGGGCATTGGGCTGAACAACGTCCTTGCGGGCACCGTGGTAGCCAAAAACCGGGTGTACGACATCACCAGCGCGGCGCCGGCCAGCGGGTCGAACGACGACGGTGCCCAGGGCATCAGCATCTTCGGCACGATGGGCGGCGGGCCAATCATTGCCAACAACCAGATTTCGCTGGCTACCGGCACGGCGGCCAACGTGGTGGTGGGCATCATCGACGGCTCGTCGGGCACGACCAACAACCGGATTTTCTACAACTCGGTGTACATCGGCGGCAGCGCGAACGCAGACTCCTACGGCTACCGCCGCACGGCTACCCCGACCGTGCAGCTGCGCAACAACATCTTCTACAACGAGCGCACCGGGGCGGGTAATGCGTACGGCATCGGTGTAACCAGCGCCACGAGCTGGACGGCCACGCCATCAGACTACAACTACTTCCTGACGCCTTCGGCGGCGGCGGTGAATAACTGGCTGGGTGCAGCTCAGACGCTGGCCGCCTGGCGCACCTCATCGGGCGGCGACAACAACTCGTTCTACGATCAGCCGAGCACAGTGGCTTCGGCGAGCGTGTTCGAGAACACGGCGGTGGCGAACCTGAACATCCTGGCTTCTTTCAACTCGACCCCGAGCGTGATCGAGTCGCGCGGGGTGGTCGTCAGCGGCGTGACAGATGACTACGCGGGTACCACTCGCGCTACGGGTGCCATTTACCCGCCCACAGCTTCGGGGCAAAACCCGGACCTCGGCTCGTTTGAATACGCGGGTACGTTGGCCTCGCCGATCACCTACTCGGCAAGCGCCGTCTCGAACATCACGGGCAGCGTGTACGCCGGTCAGAACAACCAAGCGGTGATCCGGGTGGCGGTGACCACCACGGGCCAGCTTGGTTCGATCAACCTGACGTCGCTGGCCGTGCGGGCCACGGGTACGACCAATATCGCCAACCTCACCGGCAACGTGCGGGTGTACTCGACGGGGCTGACCAACACGTTCAGTACTGCCACGCTGTTCGGCACTGCCACGGCGGCGCCTACCACCACCAGCCAGGTGCTGACCTTTACGGGTACGCAGGCGCTGCAAGGGGGTACGAACTACTTCTGGATTGCCTACGACATCACCGCCGGCTCGCCGACGGGTAATGTGGTGGGGGCCGAAATCACCGGCCTCTCGGGCGATGGCTTCACGAGCGTAGTTCCTACGCCAGCCAGCGGCACCCGCTCGATTCTGGGGGCGATGAGCGGCAACTACACCGTAGGCCGTACGCTGGGCAACGAAACCTACCTGACGCTGACGGCGGCTATGGCCGACCTGACGTTGCGGGGTGTCGCCGCCGGACCAAGCAACGTGACGTTCCGCCTGACGAACCCGGCGGCCACGCGTTACGACAACGTGACCGGCGGCGAGACCTTCCCGATCGTGATTCCGGCGTTGGGCAGCAGCACACAGACGGTGAGTATCGTGCCGCACACCACCACCACCAACCCGCTTATCGTGGGTAGTGTGGCGAATAACCCGCTGCTCCAGCTCAACGGCACCGACTACCTGACGATTGACGGCAACAATGGCAGCGGTAACCGCCTGATCACGGTGCGCAACACCAGCGGCAGCGGTCAGGCCGTACAGTTCCTGAACGACGCAACGTTCAACGCCCTGCGTTTCCTGACGCTGGAGTCGAACAACACGAGCAACGCCACGGTGGTGTTCGGCACGAGCAGCGGTACGCTCGGCAACAGCGATAACGCGATCGCCAATTGCGACCTCCGCGACCGCAGCGATGTGACCGGGGTGCCAGCTAACGCGATTTCCAGTACCGGTACGGTCGGTGCGCTCAACGCGCGCAACGTGATTCAGAGCAATGTCATCCGAAACTTCAGCTCTGTTGGGATTTCGTTGGGCGCCACCGGCAACGGCGGTGGCTGGCTGATCGGCGGCACCACGGGCGGCCTGGCCGGCACCACGGGTAGCCTGGGCAACCAGTTTTACCAGGAAGCCAACCGCACGAGCGCACCCCTGACGGTGGTGCTTTTCAACAGCGCCACGAGCAACGGCAACACCATCGCCAACAACACGGTGGATCAGCCGACGGCCAACACCATCGGCAGCTCGTCGAACGGCTACACCGTGTTTAACCTGGCGGCGGGCAACAACCACGTCGTTAGCGCCAACGCCATTTACCAGTCAAACGACGCGGCGGAAGTCCAGGGCATTTTCCGCGCGGTGAACGTGAGTGGCGGTAATGGGCACACGATCAGCAACAATAGCATCGGTGGCCAGACCGCGACGCGTGGTGGTTCGCTCCCGCTGTATTCGCTGAACTTCCAGGTATTCAACCTGGTGACGAGCGCCGGTACCGCCATTGAAGTGCAGGGTAACCTGGTGGGCAACATCCGGGGTTACAATGCCGGCAACACCAACTACATGGTCAACGTGACGGGCGCGGGTAACGCGAACATCGGCACCACGACGGGGAACGTGTTCGGCGGCAGTACCAGCGTTGAGCCCATCCGGGCTAATTACGATCTGGAGTTTGTCAACACATCCAGCACGGGCACGGTCGTGATTGCGAACAACACGATGGCAAACGTTACCCAAACGGCCTCTACCTCCGCCGAACGCTGCGTGGGTGTGATCGCCACGGGTTCGGGCGCCAACGTCACGGTGCGCAATAACATCATCCGTGACTGGGCGATTCAGCTGACCAGTACGGCCACTACGGTGACCGGCTACTGGCCTTACGGTATCGGCAGTGCCGCAACGGGTACGGTGACGATTGAGGGCAACCAGATTTACAATCTGGTGAGCCAGGGGAGTGGCAACATCCTGACACTGGCCGGCATCGTTGTAACGACGCCCGGCGCGGGCAGCGTCATTCGGCGCAACCGCATCTATGGGTTAGGTTCTACTAACACCACGGGCGGCGCCTCATCGACCATCGTATGGGGCATTCTCTCGAACGGCGCGACCACGACGTCGTTCCTCAATAACCAGATTCGTCTGGGCGACACGGGCGCCAGAACCCGAGTACGCGGCATCGAAGAAGCTGGTACCGGCTCGAATGCCTACTACTTCAACTCGGTAGTGATCAACGGCTCGACGATCAGCACGAATATCAACACGAAGAGCTACGCCTTCTACCGGAGCAGCGCGGGCACGGTTAACGTCCGCAATAACGTCCTCGTAAACGTGCGCACCGACGCGGGCGCGACCGGCGGCAACTTTGCCATCGGCCGGAGCAGCACGACCAACTGGACGTCGAATTTCAACAACCTCTTCGCCGCCGCCAGCGGCCAGACGGGCGAGAATACCACGACGGCTCTCTCGTTCAGCGGCTGGCAAGCCGCAACGGGTACGCCAGATGCGAACTCGAAGAACGTGAACCCCGCCTTTGTCGATCTGGCGACTGGTAACCTGAACCTGACGTCGGTCAGCGCCAACTGCCCGCTCAACGGCACGGCCCAGGTGATTTCGGGTGTGAACGGTGAATATGATAACGCCCTGACCAGCCGCCAGAGCAGCCCGGACATCGGCTCCGATGAGTTCTACGGCCTGGACTTCGACGCTGCCAGCCTGAACCCAGCCTCGCCGGTCTGCAACGGCACCGCGCTGACTGGCACCGTGCAGGGCACTGGCCCCTTCACGGGCACTTATACCGCCAACGGTGGCTCGGCGCAGACGCTGGCTTTCACCGGCAACACGTTCAGCATTCCTACGGGTACGCCCACGGGCAGTGTAGTATATGTGGTGACCCTGACCAGCGATGCGGGTGGCTGCACGGTATCCCCAGCCGCTACGGCCACGACCACGGTCACCGTACGGGCTGCGCTGACGGCCGTCCTGACGAACAGCGGCCCGGTATGTAACGGCGATGCGGCTACGGCCACCCTCACGCTAGGCGGCTCGACGGGCACCTATAACCTAAGCTACACTATCAACGGCGGCTCAGCCGTGAACCTGACCAATCAGACCTCGCCCGTGGTAGTAAGCCTGCCTGCGCCTCTTACGACCAACCAAGTGGTGCAACTTACGGCCCTGAGCGATAATACCACCGGCTGCACGGCCTCGGCCGCGACGCTGACGGCGGCTACGACTACAGTGACGGTGAACCCGCTGCCCACGGCCACCTTCGACGCCGTGACTACGCCCGTTTGCGCCGGCACCAGCCAGAACGTGACCGGTACGCTGACGGGTGCTACGCCTTTCGCGGGCACATATACGGTGAACGGCGGCAGCCCGCAAACACTGCCCATCACGGGCAGCACGTTTAGCATCCCTACGGGAACGCTGACGGCCAACGCCACCTACGCCATTGCCTCGCTGACCGGCGCGGGTTGTACGGCGGCCTCGCTGCCCAGCAGTGTGACCATCACCGTCACTAACACCACCACCTGGACCGGCGCCACCAGCGCTGACTGGCAGGACGGCACTAACTGGACGGCCTGCGTACCGACGGCCTTCGTCGATGCCACCATCCCGAACGTAACCCCAGCCCCGGTCCTAAGCAGCGGCACGGGCGCCGTGCGCGACCTCACCATCCAGGCCGGCGGCTCGCTGACGGTTTCGGGTGGTGCCACCGGCCTCCAGGTCAACGGCGCCTTCACCAACGCGGGCACGTTTGCTTCGGCGGTGCTGACCACCTTCAATGGTAATGCCGCCACGCTGGTGCCGGCCGGTTCCTACGCGGGCGTCACGCTGGTGGGCACTACGAACAAAACCCTGACCGGCACCCCCACCATCAGCGGGACGCTGACAATGGACAGCGGCTTGCTGCTGCTCGGCAACAATAACCTGACGCTGACCGGTACGACCAGCACCGTGAGCGGGGCCAGCACCAGCGCCTACCTGGCCACCAACGGCACGGGGGTAGTGACGATCCAGAGCATCGGTAGCAGCGGGCGCACCGGCGCGATCCTGTTCCCGATAGGTACGGCCACGGCCAACACGGGCGCCAGCACCGGCTACGCGCCGGCCACGCTGACCAACACCGGCACCACCGATAACTTCAGCGCCAGCGTGACCAACGTGGTACCCACGGGCACGGGTACCACCGCCAATCCGCTGGACCACGTGGTGAAAAAGACCTGGGACGTGACCGAGGCCACCCCAGGTGGCTCGAACGTGACGCTCAAGCTGGTCTGGAATGCACCCCTGGCGATGACCGGTGACGAAGGAACGATGTTCGCCCGCAACATCTGTACTATCAGTCACTTCCAGGGCGGTGCCTGGGTGGCTGGCCCGTTGGGTGCGGCCGTGCCTGAAGGCCTCAACAACTACAGCCGCACCCGCAGTGGCCTGACGAGCTTCTCGCCGTTCGCGGTGGAAGACGACGCCCGGCCGCTACCCGTGGAGCTGACGGCCTTTGCTGCCGAGCGCAAGGGCGCCGATGCCCAACTGAGCTGGACGACCGCCACCGAGCGCAACAGCCGGGGCTTCGAGGTGCAGGTAGCCACGCAGGCCGACGGAGAATTCCGGACGCTGGGCTTCGTGCCGAGCCAGAACCCCACCAGCACGGCGCCGCTGCAATACACGTTCCTGGACACGGAGCGCGCCAAGGTGGGCACCCGCTACTACCGTCTCCGGATGCTCGACCTCGACGGCACGGCCGACGTTAGCTCGGTGAAGACGGTCCTGTTCGAGGCCATCACGAAAGCCGAAGTAACGGCGGTGCCGAACCCCTTCCGCACAAGCCTGCAGGTGTGGGTGACGGCCCCCGCCGCCGGTACCGCCACCCTGACGCTGACCGATGCCCTGGGCCGGACGATCCTGACGCAGACGGCGCCCGTGACCGTCGGCGCCAATACGCTGACGCCCGCGCTGCCCACCTCGCTGGCGCGCGGCGCCTACCTGCTGACCACCACGGTGGGTGGTGAGGTCTTCCGCACGCGCCTGGTGAAGGAATAGCGTGAGCTTGTTGTGCTAAATGAAAAAGGCCACTCCGGAAACGGGGTGGCCTTTTTGGTGGAAAAGAAATCGTGGCTGGTCCCCGTTGTTCCTTTGCTCAAGACTCGCATACAGACTCAGGATCAGACTCACAGTCGGGGACACCCGGTCTGGCTTGACTGAACGGTGTCCCCTGACGGGGACGCCTACGGCCCCATTCGACTGGTTCTCCTACCGAACGGTGTCCCCTGACGGGGACGCCTAACGGGCTAAATGTGGCTAGTGCTACCGAACGGTGTCCCCTGACGGGGACGGCCCAGCGTTTCATCGTTTCGCAACTCAGCTCAGCTTCCGGCTAAAACCCCGCGCCCAAATACACCTGTACCTGGCCGGCGCGCCAGGCGGAGGCGGCGTGGTCGCCGAGTTGGGGGAGGTCCGTCAGTTCGCGTAGCGGGGCCGTGTAGCGCAGCCCGACGCGCAGAAAACCGATGCGGGCTTCGCCGCCGCCCACCAGGCCCATCGTCAGGGCCGCGCCGGGCGTGGTGCCTACGGACGCCGAGCCTTCCGGGGTGGCCACCGGACTGGAAGCCGTGCGCCACTGCAACTGCGGACCGACGTGCAGGCTGATGTTATACAAGGGGTTGAAAACCAGTAGCACCGGCAGCCGCAGGCCGCTGGTGCGTTCAGCGGAGGTGGTTTGCCGGTAAAGCAGCGCTTCGGTCTGCCACGATAACCCCCGCGTCAGGGCGCGCTGATGGAAGACGCCGATCTCGAAGGCGGCGGCGACTGACTGGCCATTGGCCAGCGCGCGGACATTGGCCCAGTTGGTGCCCACCCGCAGCCCCGTGCCGTGGTTACGGGGCGCATCTTCGTCGGTCAGCGCAAAACCGCGCGCGGGTCGCTGGGGCGCATTGGATAGATTAACGGGCGCCTGCTGAGCAAGCGAGGGCAGCGCCGCTACAAAAGCGGCTGCCAGAAGGAGGACCTTTTTCAAACGCAAAAAGAAAAAATGGGGTGTCCGGCGCGGTGCGTATGGCAGAAAGGCCCGGCGTTGCCTACCTTTGCGACCCGGTCGGCTTTTACCGCCGCCGGTTTGTGAGGAGCGTTAGCTCAGCTGGTTCAGAGCACTACCTTGACAGGGTAGGGGTCACTGGTTCGAACCCAGTACGCTTCACTTCTTTCCGTACCGGCCTGGCCGGGTTATCGGAGCTTACAATGCCCGCCCTTTCGGCGGGCATTTGTGTTTTAACGGGCCAGTGGCTCGTTCGTAAGCGGCAGACATTTCCCGGTCTCCAGCGGTTCCGGGCTGGTAAACAAAAATGCAACCAAACGACCGACTGGTTGCGCTGATTGCATTTTTCTGCGGAAAAGGATGCAAGCTTCTTTGCTGACGGGCCTTTTTTCTGGTTTTTTTCCGAATGCTGCGGATTGCCTGGGCGCCGACCTACCAACTGGACTTACCGCCCGACCACCGGTTTCCGATGGCCAAGTACGAGCTGCTGCCGGAGCAGCTGGTGTATGATGGAACGGTGGAGGAAAGTGCCTTTTTTGCGCCCGGTACCCTGGACCCGGCGCTGCTGCTGCGCGTTCACACGGCGGATTACTGGGAGCGCCTGCGCGATGGCCGACTGACGCCCGCTGAGGTGCGTAAAACCGGCTTTCCGTGGTCGTCGGCCCTGGTGGCGCGTGAGCTGCTGATTGCTGAAGGCACCCGTCGCTGCTGCGAATACGCCCTGGCAAACGGCTGCGCGGCCAATATTGCCGGCGGCACCCATCACGCCTATCCGGGCCACGGGGAAGGGTTTTGCCTGCTGAACGATCAGGCCATCGCCGCGCAGTGGCTGCTCGACACGGGGCGCGCCCGGCGGGTGCTGATCATCGACCTGGACGTGCATCAGGGCAACGGCACGGCGTGCATTTTTCAGCACGAGCCGCGCGTGTTCACGTTCAGCGTCCACGGCGCGACGAACTACCCGGCGCGGAAGGAGCAGTCGGACCTGGATGTGCCGCTGCCCGACGGCACGACCGATGAGGCATACCTGACAATGCTGCGCGCCACGCTCCCGCACCTGCTGGACGAGGCCGCGCGCCCCGATTTCGTCTTTTACCTCGCCGGGGTCGATGTGCTGGCCTCCGACAAACTCGGCAAGCTCAGCCTGACGCCCGCCGGCTGCGCCGCCCGCGACCATTACGTCCTCCGCGAGTGTCACCGCCGCGTCCTACCCATGGTGACGTGTATGGGCGGCGGCTACTCGCCCCGGCTGGCCGATATCGTCAACGCCCACGCCGCCACGTTCCGGGCAATGCAGACGGTTTATTAATGAGGAATGAGGAATGAGGAATGAGGAAGGAGGAAGGAGGAAGG
>JANPLI010000150.1:0-8255 GCA_031426455.1 Hymenobacteraceae bacterium
TGCCGGGGTTGCTGAACGTGCCGCTGCCGTTGTTGAGACGGATGTTCACCGTGCTGCCCGAATTGCTGGCCGTGGCGAAGTCGAGGTCGCCGTCGGCATCCACGTCGCCCACAGCCAGGCCGAAAGGGGTTCGAGCCGGCGGGCACGTTGGTACTGCCGCTGAAGGTGCCCGCGCCATCGTTCAGCCGTACACTCACCGTGCTGCTGGCACCGTTGCCGTTGGTGGTCAGCAGGTCGAGGTCGCCGTCGCCGTCGATGTCGGCCAGGGCCACGGTGTTGGGTACCAGACCTACCGCGATGTTTTGCGAGCCGCTGAACGTGCCCGCGCCGGTGTTGAGCCGCACGCTCGCCGAGTTGCCGCCGGTGCCGTTGAAACCGTTGGTTGCAATCAGGTCGAGGTCGCCGTCGCCGTCCACGTCGCCTACGGCCACGTCGTTCGGCCCTACGCCCACGGCCACTTCCTGGGTGCCGCTGAACAGGCCGGCGCCGTCGTTGAGGCGGATGCTGACGGCCCCACCGGCGCCGCTGGCTACCAGCAGGTCGAGGTCGCCGTCGCCGTCCACGTCGCCGAGCGCGAGGCCCTGAGTGCTGGCGCCTACGGCCACTTCCTGGGCGCCGCTGAACAGGCCGGCGCCGTCGTTAAGGCGCACACTCACCGTGGCGCCGGAGAAGTTGCTCGTCAGCAGGTCGATATCGCCGTCGCCATCCACGTCGCCGGTTGTCAGGTGCAGCGGGAAGGCGCCAACGCTGACCGTGCCAGCGCCGGAATAGGTGCCGGTGCCGTCGTTGAGGCGGACGCTCACCGTGTTGGCGCTGGTATTGAGGGCGAATAGGTCGAGGTCGCCGTCATTGTCCACATCAGCCGCCGCTACGTCGCTGGGGCCGCTGCCCACGGCCACGTCCTGCGTCCCACCGAAAATGCCCGGCCCGGTGCCGCCCGTGGCGGCCGTGAACTGGCTGACGTGCCCGCGCGCCAACGCCAGCCCGCCGGTGCTGACGGCGGCCGTGGTGGTGCTGACGAACACCGTTTCGCCCGGCCGGAAATTATTCGTCGGGTTGAAGGTGATCGTCGAGCCACTCACGCTGGCCGCGCCGCCCTGGGCGCCGCTCATCCGTCCGCCGCGCTGGTTGCTGAACACCCGCACGGCGCTGGCCGAAGCGGCGCTCACGGCTTGGTCGAAGGTGACGGTCACGTTGGCGCTGGCTGCCGCATTGCGCTGGTTGCGGGTCGGCGCAATGGCCGTAATCAGCAGCGATGGCACCGTGAAATTGGTGGCGCTGATACCCGTACCGCCCGCCGTCGTCACGCTGATGGGGCCGGTGAAGGTGTTTGGTGGCACGGTGGCCGTGGCGCTGGTGCCAGTGCCAGCAGAAAAGACCGTCGCGGCGATACCGTTAAAACTCACCGCCGTGATGCCCGCCAGGTTAGTGCCCGTCAGGGTCACCACGGTGCCCACCGGCCCGCTGGTGGGCGCAAACGAGGTAATGACTGGCGTCACGAAGAAGCTCGCGGCGCTGGTGCCCGTGCCGCCGGGCGTGGTGATGCTGAGCGGGCCGCTGGTGACGCCCGCCGGCACGGTGGCCGTGGCGGTGGTGGCGTTCACCACGTTGAAAACCGCAGCCGCCAATCCGTTGAACCGAACGGCCGTGGCGCCCGTGAACAACGCGCCGGTGAGGGTCACGACGGTTCCCGGCGCCCCCGTGGTGGGCGTAAAGCTGCTGATAATGGGCGGGGCGGTGTTCGCGTTCAGCCGCACACTCACGGTGTTGTCGGTGAAGTTGGCGGCTACCAGGTCGAGGTCGCCGTCGTTGTCCACGTCGCCGGTGGCGAGGCCCTGTGGCGCGGCGCCCACGGCTACATCGAGGGCAGCGCTGAACGCGCCGGTACCGGTATTGAGGAAGCGGCTGACGGTAGCGCCATCGCGGTTCACCACCAGCACATCGAGGTCGCCGTCGCCGTCCACATCGGCCAGGGCCAGGCCGCGCGGGTTGGCGCCGGTGGCGAGGGTGGCCACGGCCGACAGCACGCCCGTGCCGTCGTTGGTCAGCACCGTCGCGCTGGCGCCGTCGCCGTTGGTGATGGCCACGTCTAGGCGGCCGTCGCCGTTCACGTCGCCCACGGCCAGGGTGCGCGAGCCGGCGCCGGTATTGTTCTGCAAGCCGCTGCCCTGCGGGGTGAAGTTGCCGTCGCCGCCGCCCAGCTCGACCCCGATTTTACTCAGCCCCGATTGCCCGACCACCACGTCGAGGCGGCCGTCGTTGTCCATATCGGCCAGCGCTGAACCGAAAGCCGTGGCGGCGGCGCTCAGGCGGGTCAGGCCGCCGAACGTGCCGGCGCCGTCGTTGTAGCGTACGCTCAACCGGTCGTTATTGTGGCTGGTGAGCAGGTCGAGATCGCCGTCACCGTCCACGTCGCCCAGCGACAACTCCACCGCGCCCCCATCCACCAGCACGTCGGGCACGGCGCTGAACGTGCCGGTGCCGTTGTTGAGGCGGGTGCTGACGGTGCCGTCGCTCAGATTGCCGACCACGAAATCCAGGTCGCCGTCGCCGTCCACGTCGCCCGCCGCCAGGGCGCGCGGCCCACGGCCCACCGCCACGTTGGTGCCGCCGCCGAACCCGCCCGCCCCGTTGCCGACGCGGACGCTCACGGTGCCGACGGTTTCGTTGGCCGTCAGCAGGTCGAGGTTGCCGTCGCCGGTGACATCGGCCAGGACTACGCCCACCGGGCCGGTGCCCACGGCCACGGTGGTACTGCCGCCAAAGGTGCCCGTGCCGCTCGTGGCGGCGGTCGTGAATTGATAGACCTGCGGCTGCGCGACTACCCCACCGCCGCTGCGGATGGTGGCCGGCGCCGTCACGCGCACGGTTTCGCCGGGTTTGAAATCGTTGGTCGGATTAAACGTCAGCACGCTGCCGGCCGCACTCGCCGCGCCCGCCTTGCGCCCGCCCGCCAGCCCGGCCAGCACCCGGATGTTGCCAGCGGTGGCGCCGTCGAGCGCGGCCGAACCGGTCAGCGTCAGGTTGGCGCCGACCGCCGCCGCCGACGCGTTGCGGGCCGGCGCAGTGGGCGTCAGGCCGATGGTGGCATTCACCGTAAAACTCGCCGCCGAGGTGCCCGTGCCCGAGCCGGTGATGACGCTGATCGGTCCGGTGGTGGCAAACTGGGGTACGGTCACTGTCAGGCTGGTAGGCGAGGTGACGGCGATGGCGGCGGCCGTCGCCACGCCGCCGAAGCGTACGGTCGTAGCTCCCAGAAAATTCGTCCCCGTCACGGTTACGCTCGTGCCGATGCCGCCGCTGGTGGGCGTGAAGCCGGTAACGGTGGGCGCCGGCTGGTTATGATAGACGTGCAGCAGGCCGCCTTCGAGAATGGCGAAGTCGAGGTCGCCGTCGCCGTCCACGTCGCCCAGGTCGGCGGCCTGCGGAAACTGGCCGCCGCTGACGGTCGTCATCGCGAAGGTGCCGGCGCCGCTGTTGCGGCCGATGCTGAACGAGACGCCGCCGTTATTGGTGATGAGCAGGTCGAGGTCGCCGTCGCCGTCGATATCGCCCGCCGACACGTGCGCCGACCCCGCGCCGGTGGCCAGGGTGCTGCCGCCGCTGAACGCGCCGGTGCCGTCGCCGAGGCGGATGCTCGCGTCGTTGCTGGCCAGGTTGGCGGTCGCCAGGTCGAGGTCGCCGTCGCCGTCGAGGTCGGCCAGCACGTTGCTGAACGGCGCCCCTCCCACGCTTACCGTACCCGCGCCGCTGAACGTGCCGCCGCCGTTGTTGAGCCGGACGCTCACCACGCCCGTGGTGCGGCGGGTGCCGACCACCAGGTCGAGGTCGCCGTCGTTATCCACGTCGGCCAGCGCCGGGCCTACGGGGAACGGATCGGTCGTAGGTACGTCGGGGGCGTTGGTGTAGGTCAGGCCGGTGCCGCCGTTGAGGCGCACCTGCACCACGCCGGGGTCCAGGTCGTTGGTGATGATCAGATCGAGGTCGCCGTCGCCGTCCACGTCGCCGGCCGCCACATCGCGTGGGGTAGTGCCCACCGTCAGCGTCGCGCCCACCGTGAAAGTGCCGCTGCCGTTGTTGAGGGCGATGCTGACGGTGGCGGCGTCGGTGTTGGCAGTGGCGAAGTCGAGGTCGCCGTCGCCGTCGAGGTCGGCCACGGCCAGCCCGTCGGCGCCCGCGCCCACCGCCACGTACTGGCTGAGGGTGTAAGCGGTGCCAGCGCCGTTGTTGCGGCGCACCTGCACGGTGCCATCGGTGCTTTGGCTGGCGAGCAGGTCGAGGTCGCCGTCGGCGTCCACGTCCACGTGAATGACTTTGCCGAAGCCCGTGCTGCGCGCCACCGGCGTCGCTAGACTGAATAGCCCCGGTCCGCCACCCGCCGCCGCGTAGAACTGGTACACGTGCGGCGTGGCCGACGCCCCACCGCTGGCCACCACCGTGGCCGGTACCGTCACGCTTACCCGCTCGCCGGGCCGGAAGTCGGTGGTCGGGTTGAAGGTGAGGACGCTGCCGGCCGCGCTCGCCGCGCCCGCTTTCCGCCCGCCGGCCTGGCTGCTGAGTACGCGCACGTTGGCGGCCGTGCCGGCATTGAGCGCCTGGTTGAACGTGACGGCCACGTTCGTCGGCGTCGGCGCCGCGAGGGTATTGCGCGCCGGGCTGAGGCTTGTGACGGTGAGTTGGGCAGCGGCCGGCCAGCCGACGAAGGTCAGCGCTAAGGTCAGCATCAAGCCCACCAAAGCGGGGAAGTAGCGGGTAGAAGTAAGCATCGGCTGGGGGGGTAGAAGAGAAAATAATGGCACGCGTTTACCGCGCTGTAAAGCACGGCTGATGGCCTGTCGGCGTGTTAGCACGGAGCGATCAAATCGTGTAACGCTGGTTACATCGGCCCCAAAAAGGCCTTTTTCGGGATCAAACGAGCCGTTTTGCGGCACCGCCGGTACGCCCACCGGGCGAGAGATGGGCGCCGAGCGCCTGTTGAGCACGCGCCCCCAACGATTGAAAACAAGCGCGCGGCTGGCTACTTTTAGGTATTGTTCCGCCCTACGCTTCGGCGCGCTGCCTCCCGGATGTTCTCTGCTCGTCTGTTCTGTTGGTACTTGTTTGCGCTGCTCGCCGGGGGCGCACTGGCCAGCCGCGCAGCGGTGCCGGCGGTGCTGCCCCTCACGGCGGCACAGCCCGTGAACCCGCTGCGGCCCTGGCTGACGGTGCTGGCCGTGCCCCCCGGAGAGGTCGCGCCCTCGTGGGACGTGGTGCGGGCGGGTGCGCTCGACGCGCAGTTCCGGCCGGCGGCAGTGGTGGGACCGGCGGTACACGGCGCGTATTGGGTCCACGCGCGGCTACGAGCCGCGCCGCCCGCCGCCGGTATTCCGCCCGCCGTGTGGGTGCTGGAAACGAGCGGCGGCGATATTGGTCAGGCGTACGAAATCTATCTGGTGGCGCCCGGTCGCCCCGCCCATCACTGGCGGCTGCCCGGCGCCGACCCCGCCACCGCCCGCGACGTACCCACGCGCCATTACAGCCTGCGCCTGCCGCTGGCGCCGGGTGTGCGTACGGATCTCTACCTCTTCACCCGGCACGGCGGGGCGCTCGCATTTACCCTCCACGAGCGACAGACCCTGGTGCGGCGCGTGGCCCGCGCCGACCTTTTCGATGGCTTGTACCTGGGGATTCTGCTCGGCCTGATTCTCTATAATCTGCTGTTGTTCTTCGCCATCGGCGACCGGGGCTACCTCTACTACGTCGCGTTTACCACGTTCTTCGGGCTGGTGCAGGTGGCGGGTATCGGCTGGTGGGGCGTCGTATTCGGCGGGGGGTTAGGGGTGCGGTCGCCGTGGTGGGCGAACTACGCGCTAATCACGGCGGTGCTGGCGAGTGCGCTGCTGGCGGCGCGGGCGTTTCTGGAACTGCCCCGCCGTCGCCCCGCCCTCGACCGTTGGCTGCGCCGGGCGCTCTGGCTTACCCCCGCACCGCTGGTGCTGGTGGTGGTGGCCCCGGCGTGGACGCTGGCGCAAGCCATCGCCTTGCCGGTGGTGCAGATGGTAGTGAGTCTGCTGATTCTGGGCGCCACCATCAGTCAGTTTCGGGCGGGCTACCGACCGGCGCGTTACCTGGTGGTGGGCTGGGGGCTGCTGGTGAGCGCGGTCGTGATCTACTCGTTGCGCGAGCTGGGGCTGTTTCCGTGGAACTGGCTCTCGACGTATGGGGTGCGCACGGCGTCGGGCATCGAAACCATCCTCTTTTCGCTTGGTCTCGCCGACCGCATCAACCTCGCCCGGCAGGAGCGCGCCGCCGCCCAGGCCGCCGCGCTGGCGGCGCTGCAGGAGAAAGAAACCGCCCAAACCACCGCCAATGCCGCCCTGCAAGCGCGCGCCGACGAGCTGACGCGCGCCTACGCCGACCTCGAAGCCAGCCATCAGGCCACCGACCGCCTCCAAAGCCTCGACGAAGCCAAGACGCGCTTCTTCACCAATGTCTCGCACGAACTGCGGACGCCGCTGACGCTCATTCTGGGGCCGCTCGACGAGCTACGCACCGGGCGGCTGGCGCCCGCGCCGGCCACGTTCGGGCTGATTCACCGGCAAGCCGATCACTTGCTCACGCTCATCAACCAGCTCCTCGATGTGGCCCGCCTCGAAGCGGGCGAATTGCGCCTCCACCGCCGCCCCCTCGACGTGGGCGCGTGGCTGCGCCAGCACGTGAGCGCCTTCGATTCGGCCGCCACCGACCAAGGGCTGACCCTGACCATCGCCACGCCGGCCGCACCCGTGATGGCGGTGGCCGACGCGGATCAGCTCGAAAAAATCATTAACAACCTGGTCGGCAACGCCCTCAAATTCACGCCTTCGGGTGGTGAAATCAGCGTAGAACTGACCGTGGACGGTGACGCGCAGCAACTGGCCATCGGGGTGACCGACACTGGCCCCGGCATCAGCGCGGCGCACCTGCCGCACCTTTTCGACCGCTTTTATCAGGCCGACGACTCGGCCCGGCGACCGCACGGCGGCTCCGGCATCGGTCTGGCGCTGGTGAAGGAACTCACCGAACTCCACGGCGGCACCGTGACGGTGGCGAGCGTGGAAGGCGAAGGGGCGCGGTTCACGGTGAGGCTGCCGGGGATGGAGGTGCATGAGGGGGGAGAGGTGCAGGAGGTGGGAGATGTGAAAAATGTGCAGGAGGTGGGAGAGGTGCTCACATCGCCACATCATCACATCATCACATCTTCCACATCGTCTTCCACCTCATCTGCCGACGCCCCGCTCATCGTCGTCATCGACGACCACGCCGATATGCGGCGGTACCTCACGGCCTGCCTCGCGCCTGACTACCGCGTGCTGACCGAGCCAGACGGCGAAGCTGGCCTGGCGCTGCTGGCTCAAACGATCCCCGATCTGGTGATTTCGGACCTGATGATGCCGCGCCTCGACGGTCTCGAATTCGCGCGGCGCTTGCGCGCCGACGAGCGCACGAGCCACATTCCGCTCATTCTGCTCACCGCCCGCGCCGATGAGGCCAGCCGCCTCGACGCCCTCGCCCTCGGCGCCGACGACTACCTCACCAAGCCTTTCAGCGCGCCGGAGCTGCGTACCCGCGTAGCCAACCTGCTGGCCCAGCGCCAGCACCTGCGCGAACGCTACGGCCGCGACCTGTTCCTGCGGCCCACGAACGTAGCCGTCACTCCCGCCGACGAAGTATTCCTGACGCGCGTGCTGGCCGTGACCGAAGCGCACCTCGCGGAAGCAGATTTCGATGTCGAAGCGTTCGCCGCGGCCCTGAATCTGAGTCGTATCCAGCTCTACCGCAAGCTCAAGGCCGTCACCGACCAGTCGCCGACCGACTTCCTGCGGGCCTTCCGGCTGCAGCGCGCCGCCGAGTTGCTGGCCGCCGCCGCCGGGCCGGTGGCCGAAGTGGCCTATGCCGTGGGGTTCAACAGTCTGTCGTATTTCGCCAAGTGCTTCCGCGAACAGTACGGCTATCCGCCGTCAGCTCATCAAGCACACGTGGCGGCAGACAGGGCGGTTAAAATCGAGTAACTGTTTAGGTGCCCATCCGGGAAGGGGGCCGGCGCCGGGGCGGCGGGAGTCGCCTGCGGTTGATTATCAGCCGTTTTTCTGCCGAACGGTGTCCCCGGTTGTGAGTCTGATCTTTCATCTTGCAGGACTTACGCAGGTGCACGGGTTGCTGATGGTCCCGAAGGGGCTATCCTTCGGTAGAACAGGTCATTAGCCCGATTTTGGGCGGTCCCGAAGGGACTACCT
>JANPLI010000151.1:0-5360 GCA_031426455.1 Hymenobacteraceae bacterium
TGCGGGTGCGGGTGCGGGTGCGGGTGCGGGTGCGGGTGCGGGTGCGGGTGCGGGTAGCGGCAAAACGGGTTCCGCAGGTGGCACTGGCACACCTACCCCAGACTGCGCGGTACCGTTCAGGAGCGCCGACGAAACGACTCCCGAGGTTTCCATTGCCCTGACCGGCGCCGGAACCGCGGCGGGTGATGCTACGTGCCCGGAAGCAATCAGCGGGAGAGGCGCACTGATGGACGGCCCCGGATCCGAGATGGGCACCGCTACCACGGGCGCCGTTTCCGGCTGATTCTGAAATAAGGTTTCGGTGGCGGTACGGGGTGCGACTACCGGAGCGGCGACCGGCGAGGGCGAAGTCGAGGTCGGGCTTGATACCGAACCGCTGGCCAGCATCGGGCCCCGCCCGTTGAGCAGCCAATCCACGGAAACTTCCGGGAAGGCCGTCATCAGCTTCTGAGCAACTTCCAGGCTGGGCTTATTACGACCGGACAGAATATGACTGACGACGGGGCGCGGCAGAGCAGCACGATCCGCAAACTGGGAAGAAGTCAGTTGGTAATGAGCAATCAGGTGCTTGATGCGGTCGAGCATGGCAAGAAGGCGGGGGCAGCCGTCGTCAAATGAAGGAAGTTACAAAAGTACTGCTCCTGGCGCCGCCAAACCACTTGTTTACATTTGACAAAAGACCTTGATTGCGTCTATTTACACAACACAACTCACTGTTTACGGATGTTTTACACTTGTAAAGACCCTGAAAACCGAATGCTACCCCAGCAGACACAAAAAAGCCCGCGCTGCCGGAAAGCAACGCGGGCTGATTGGGTTTGCCCCGACGGATAATTAACCGAAATAGGCTTTTTCGAGCGTCTTATCGTGGCCATAGATATCGTCGCGGAAGTGCAGGGTTCCGTCGGCATCAGCCCAGGCAGTGAAGTACACCAGGTACACGGGGAGCTCCTCTTTGAGGATGATCCAGGTCTCCTTCCCTCCCTTGATGGTCTGCTCGATCTTCTCGTCGGTCCATTCCGGTTGATGGCGTAGCACGTAGCGCGCGAGCTTCATCGGGTCTTCGAGCCGGACGCAACCGTGGCTGAAACCGCGCTGGGTGGCGCCGAAAAGCGCGGTGAACGGAGTGCCGTGGAAATAGACATCATTATCGTTGGGGAAGATGAACTTCATCGGCCCAAGCGGGTTGTCGTCGCCCGGCAACTGGCGGATACGGTGCTTCCAGTTGTCGGCCGTGACGCCGGCCCAATTGACGGAAGAAGCGGGCACGGGTTGGTTTTTGCTGTTCAGCACCTCCATATGCTTTGCTTCAAGCCCGTTCGGATTTCGCAGCATCGCGGGCTTGATTTCCTCGACCACAATCGACGTTGGCAGATTCCAATACGGAGAAAGCACAACGTACTTCATCCGGTCGGAAAACACGGGCGTTTGCTTCAGCTCCTTGCCCACAATGACGGGCATCGTCAGCACTTCCCGACCACTGTCGATGACGTGCAACCGATAATCTGGAATATTCACCATTGCGTAACGGACACCCAGGCTTTTGGGCACCCACCGCCACCGCTCCATATTCAGAATGACCTGGTCGATCCGCTCCTCGACGGGCACGTTGAGCGCCGTCAGGGTAGCGCCGCCTACGACGCCGTCAGGCTTCAGGCCGTGGCGGTCCTGGAAGGCGCGCACGACGGCCGCAAGCGCCTCGTCGTACTGATAAGGCTGCGCGGGGTGATTGTCGATTTTGATTTTCACCGTAGCATCAGCCAGCAACCGGCGGCGCAATGCGGGCACCACAATTGTGTCGGCTTCGCCTGGTTTCAGCCCCTTCGTGGCAGGTACGGTGCCCCAACCACCGTGCTGCTGCACGGCCCGCAAGACACTCAATCCGTGGCGAAGACGATCGTAATCAGTATGTAACGCCCCAAACTCGTAGTACGGGTAGGAGCTGTCGCGTTCCTGCAAAATAGTTTGCAGCGAACGGTAGAGTTTCACTTTGTTGCGCTTCACGCTCCACTCAATGGCGTCATTGACGTGGGGATCGACGGTGCCTTTATAGAAGTCGCCGGCGAAGGCAAAGTAGAGGCCCGAGAGGGCCAGGTCGGTACGGCGCTGGAGGTCGGCCAGGTCGGCATCGCCTTTGCCGCCGCTACGCGCGGCTTTCAGCGCGGCGAAAAGTTTCTGCACATCCTGGGTCGGATACTGCCGCGGATCGAGACCGTCCTGCTGGGCCGTGGCGACTTTGTCAAGCAGTTTACCGGCCTGCGGCACTACGTCGCCGTTGGCCTTGAACCAGCCCAGGTGGCTGTTGCGCTCGCGGTAAAACTGTAGGGCGTCGGTACGGTGCGCCTTTAGCGCGGGGGTCTGCCGGAAGTAAGTATCGACGGCCGTGCTGTCGAGTTTGGGCAGATTGTCCGGCGCCGTGTTGGCGGCACCTGTCGCGCTTTCACTGCCGGTTTTATTGCCGGACTGCGAATCGCACCCGACCAGACCGGTAAAAAAAAGAGGCGCCAGCCAGAGCGCCAGCACCACGCCCCAGGGGCGGGTATTCAGCAGACGAACGGGCAGGAGCCGAAAAAAGGAAGCGGGCATTGGCTACAAGTTTACGAAAAAGGAAGGGAAGCAGCGGCGGGCATCGCCGCCCGGTGCCCCGCCCGACACTCGCCGGATGGGCACATGGCGCCCCAAACGCAGGCGCGCGGGTAGGGTTGGGGCGAAGCAGGCCGGAACGCGATTTTCCGGTCAGTGACCTTTTCCAATCGACGGTGCCCTGTAGGTGGCCCGACGGCTTACCCCGGCTTCCGGAAGGAAGACAGATTCCGCGCGGAATCCGTGCGACGTTTTTGGGAATAGCTATCCGGGCAAGCGCACAAAGGCGGAACATCACTTGGTCGGGACACTTTCCTACTTGGGCTTTGTGCGCCTGGCCAGAGAGGGGTGAAAGCACTTGAGCCATCCGTTGAGATGCCTTATAGACCGACTCTTCTTTCAAATCTCCCGCGAAGACGCAAAGACGCGGAGAAGCGCAAAGCCGAACCGGGCATCCTGTTGGGTTCGGGCGTTGCACCTACGTCCTCCTGTAAACCCAGCTTTGGCGTGCAGCGGTTCGCTCCGCCGCCTGCCTGCCTGCCTGCCTGGCGCGGGCTTACCCAAGGCCCCTCCCCTGACACCTCCCTACCCGGCTCTACGAAGCTGCGTTCGCCATCTCGCTAAAATACCATTTATTGACAACCGAATGCGGTCAGCGTTTTTCGGCGCGCCCCGACGCGGCCGAATGGTTTTACGACGCGCGCTCGGTACTCGGTCAGCAAAACCGATTTTCGCCGCTCAAGCATTTTTGCACTTTTCCGCTTCCTCTCGCTGCCTGCTGCTACCTCACGTCCCTCCTGCCCGATCAAGCCCGGGCTGAACCGTATGATTTTTGGCTCTTCCGGAATGTTTTTATTATGTTCACTGGCCTAAAGCTCGACTGACCTTCCAGTCGTGGCCGTAGATATCGTCGCGGAAATGGACGGCGCCATCTTCGGGGCTGACCCAGGCCGTGAAATAGACCAGAAAGACGGGGATGCCTTTTTTGAGGATGATCCAGGTTTCTTTGCCTTCGGCGACCGTGGCCCGGACGCGCTCTTCGGTCCAGTCGGGTTGCTCCAGGTTCAGCAGCGCTTGGGCCAGGGCGTAGGGATTTTCGACCCGAACGCAGCCGTGGCTGAAGCCGCGCCCGCGCTTATCGAAAAGCGCCTGAAACGGCGTTCCGTGGAGGTACACGTCGTTGTCGTTGGGCAGGATGAACTTCACCGGCCCCAGCGGATTAGAGCCGCCCGCGCGCTGGCGTAACCGGCGGCTCCCGCCCCACTTCCCCTGGCTGACGGCCACCCAATCGACCGCCTTGGCGGGCACGACTTTGTCCTTGCCTTCCACGACTTCCATCTTTTCCCGCTCCAGGTAACGGGGGTTGCGGCGCACGGCGCGGGCCACCTCCGCCACCACGATGGAAGTGGGCACGTTCCAGTAGGGCGCCAGCACGACGTAGCGCAAGTCGTCGGTGAAAAGCGGCGTCGCCTTCATCTTCTGCCCCACGATGACGCGCATCTCCAGCGTCTCGCGGCCGCCCTGCACGAGGTGTAGTTTGAACTCCGGGATATTGACCAAAATATGGTTCGGTCCCAGGCGGCGCGGCACCCAGCGCCACCGTTCCAGATTCACCTGCATCTGCCCGATGCGGCGGCTGACGGGCACGTTCAGCGCCGCCACCGTGGCCGGACCGATGATACCGTCATCGATCAGCCCGAGCCGCTCCTGCAAAGCCGCCACGGCAGCTACAAGTACGGAATCATAACGGGTCGGGTCGGCGGATGGGGCGCCGAGCGCGGCCGCCCGCTGACGGGCCAGTTGCGCACCTGCCGAAAGCTGAGCATCGGGCACCGAATCCGGCGGCGCCACGGCGCGGGCTTCCCGCAGCAGACGGCGGCGCAGGGCCGGCACAAAGCGCGCGTCCACGGAATCGGGTTCGAGGCGGCGGCGGGTCAGCGTGGGCACCGTGCCCCAGCCACCTGCTTTCTGCAACTGCTGATACGCGCGCAACACGGTACGCAGGCGCGTGTATTCGGGGTGGCGCGGGCGGAAGGCGTAGGTGGCAGCCACGGTGTCGGATTGGGCCAGTACCCGCGCCAGCGAGGCATCGAGGCGGAAATATTTTCGGCGCTTGCTCCAGGCGCGGGCGTCGTTGAGGGCCGGGTCGGCAGCCCCCTGCCAATGGTCGCCGATCAGGATGAACCAGGTGCCGGTCAGGGCCAGATCGGCGGCGCGCAGGGCCGGAATCAGCAGGCTGGAATCGGCCCCGGTACGGGCAGAATCAGCGACGCGGAGCAGGTGCTGTAAGCGCGCGGCCCGGTAGCGGCGCGGGTCGAGGCCCTCAGCGGCCGTACTACCCAGGCGCTTCAGGAGCTGATCGACCTGCGGCACGGGCGTTCCATCGGCCCCGAACCAGCCCAGGCGGCCGGCCCGCGCGGCGTAAAACGCCGTGGCCGACGCGCGGTAGGGCCGGAACAGCCGGCTCGCTCCGAAGGCCACGCCCACGGCAGCGGTGTCGAAGCGCAGCGTGAGGCGGCGGACAGCGACGGGCTCAGCCGGGGATGCAGCGGCCGACGGTGCCGGGCGGGCAGGAACGTGACCAACCGGCGCCTTGTCCGGGCCGCAGGCGGTCAGCAGCAGACTCATCAGCAGCGACAGCAACAGCGGCCGGAACAGCGGCCGCCACCGCGCCGCGCCGCGTTGCAGCAACGGTCGGTTCAGCAGCGGTCGATTCAGCAGCGGTCGATTCAGCAACGTTCGGTTCAGCAAATGATGATAGCAAGCAGGAAGTAGCA
>JANPLI010000152.1:0-1930 GCA_031426455.1 Hymenobacteraceae bacterium
ACGCCAATGCGTAGTGAACAACCTGTTTTGCCAGACCTGCACCGAGCATTTTCCGCTGGGGCCGGTGGGCGTGGGCGCGCCAGCGGCGGTAGCAGAGTTCAGCGTCTTCCCCAACCCCAGCGCCGATGGGCGCTTTACGGTGAGCGGGGTGGCGCCCGGAGGTGTGCTGGAGGTACGCGACGTTACCGGCCGAGTCGTATGGCGCGGGCAGGCGGCGGACACGGGCGACGAAACACTTCTCAACCTGCGTGCCCACCCAGCGGGCGTGTACGTGCTGCGCGCGACGGAGCCAACCGGTCGCACCCTGAGCCACAAGCTGGTGCGGTAAACCGGTTGTCCGCTAGCCCGCCCTCACCCTACTTCCCCCACCACCAGCACGGGCTTGCCATCCGGCCCGGTGGTGGCCAGCACGGTAACTGGGCCGCCATCGAGCAAGCCGAGCTTTTTGCGGATGGCGGGCACATCGTCGGGCGGGAAATGGCGTGCCGTGATGCCGGCGCGGCCTTCGGGCACAAGGGCGGCCACGGCGCGGCGGTCGTAGCGGGCCACGCCCCGGGTGCGCCACTGGCGGCCGGGCCACGCGGGCAACGGCGCGGCGCCGGTGTACAAGTGGCTCTGCGGGTGCAGTTTCCGTAGGCCGAACCGGGCCGCCGGCAGCCGCAGCGCCCCCGCCTTCAGCACGGCGGGCGCGGGCTCGAAAAGCCACGCCTCGGGCGGGCCGTACGTTACGGGCGCGGCGGCCTCGTCGGCTTCGGTGAAGGCGTCGAAGTGCGCAACGGGGCTGCCATCGGGCGCCAGCAGCACGGCGCGGCGGGTGGCTGGGCCGGGTGGTTCAGCACGCGCTTGCACCGCCGACTCGGCGTTCGTTCCCGCAGCGCGCGTCACCAGATACAGTACTTCCTTTACCTCGCTGCCCAGCTCCACCACGATGATTTCGCGCACGATGGCGCCGGTTTCCGGGGCGGTAAGGGCACGGGTGGCGGCCGTGAGGTCGAGCAAGGGGGCGGTTTTGAGCAGCAGATTCGGCGCTACGCGCAGCAGGGCGGGCAGCAGCGCGGGCACGTTGGGGGTGCAATCGGCGAGGGCGGCTACGCGGCGGCCGGCGCCATCGCGACGGGCGGGGTCGAGGTAGAGCCACCCTAAACTGTCGGGCGCGGCACGGGCCAGCCAGGCTTCGGCGGTGGTGTTTTCGATGGAAACGTTGTCGGCACCGAGGTGCGGGGCGTTGTGCGCCACCAGCGCGGCGAGGTCGGCGTTTTGCTCGACGTACGTAACGCGCTCCACCGTGCGCGCGAAATGCACGGCATCGACCCCAAACCCGCCCGTGAGGTCGGCGAGCGAAGCCGCGCCCGCCACCAGCCCCGCCTTAAACCGCGCCGTGGCCTCCGAAGAAGCCTGCTCCACCGACAAACCCGGCGGGAACAGCAGCGCCAAATCGGCCGCCCACGTGGGCAACTTGCCGCGCGCTTTCTGCCGTGCCGCCAGTTGCGCTACCAACTCGCGGATGGGCAGGTCGGGCCAGCGGTGCGCGGCGAGCAGGAGCCGCGCGGGGTCGGCATTGGCGTGTTCGGCGAGCCAGGCGCGGTGCATAGGGAGTGTTTAGGGTGTGGTTTTTAGTTTTTAGGCGGTGGATGCGCGTTTGTGGTATCGCGCGGGGCCCCCGTGTGGCGTATTTGCGGGCCTCCGGGGCCTGCCAGTAGACCGCCAATAGCCCGGTCACGCGCAATCAAAACGCGCGCGAATCGCGCCTCCTTTACACTGGTTAGTTTTGGGGTTGTTTGTTTGGAAAAAAAACAACCCAAAAATCCCACACCATTACCCAAAAATGATAACATTTTACAAACGATTTAAAAAATTGTGAAATTGACCAAAAAACAAAACAAAAAAAACCTCAACAAACCCGGTTAAACCCAAACAACAAAAAAAACAC
>JANPLI010000153.1:0-27068 GCA_031426455.1 Hymenobacteraceae bacterium
TCGCGGAGCGACGCGCGACGTTAGTGCCCAACGCTCGCCGGGTGCGTTTAAGAAAGCGCGTCGCGGAGCGACGCGCCCATGGCCGGAGCCGCTGACTCAGCCTTGCACCCGGGAGCCGCGCAGCCCGTACCACGCGATGTAGGCGTAGCACAGCACCGGCAGCACGAACGCGAGCCGGAGCGAGTAGGCGTCGGCGATGGCCCCGAACGCCACCGGCACCAGCGCGCCGCCCACGATGGCGGTGCAGAGCAGGCCGGAGGCTTCTTCCGTCAGGCGACCCAGCCCGGCCACGGCCAGTGTGAAGATGGTGGGGAACATCAGCGAGTTCATTAGGCCCACGGCCAGCAGGGTCCACATCGCCGTTTCGCCGCGCGTGATGACGGAGGCGGCCACCAGCGCCACGGCACCCAGGGCGTTGAGCGCCAGGAGCCGGCCCGGCCGGATGCGGCCCAGCAGCACCGTGCCCAGAAACCGGCCCACCATCGCGGCGCCCCAGTAGTATTTCACCTGATAACCGGCTTCGACGGTGGTCAGGCCCAGCACGTCGGGCTGGTGGAGGTAGCTGACGACGTGCGAACCGATGGCGACTTCAGCGCCGACGTAGGCGAAAATGGCCGCCACGCCGAACGCCAGATGCGAATAACTCCAGGCGCGACGGGCTTCCGTGCCCAGGTCGAGGGCGTCGGCCGGGCCGTGTTCGATGGTCGGCAGGTGCAGCCGGCTCAGCACGAGCGCAATCAGGAGCAGCACCCCGCCAATGGCCAGGTAGGGGAGCTGCACGGCCGAAACGTCGATGGCCGCGACGTTGGTAATTTCCTTCGGCAGTCGGCTCAGAATGAGGTACGTGCCCACCTGCGGCGCCAGAAAAGTGCCCAGCGAGTTGAAGGCCTGCGTGAGCGTGAGGCGCGCGGAAGCAGTTTCGGGCCGCCCCAGAATCGCCACGTAGGGGTTGCCGGCCACCTGCAACAGCACCACTCCGGACGCCAGCACGAACAACGCGCTCAGAAACAGCGGGTACGCCCGACTCGCAGCGGCGGGGTAGAATAGCAGGCAGCCCACGGCCGCCACCACGAACCCCAGCAGCATCCCGCGCTTGTAGCCGACCCGCTCGACGAGCTTGCCGGCCGGCAGCGACAGCACGAAGTAGGCCCCGAAAAAGCAGAGGTTGATCAGGTTCGCCTGGGTGTACGAGAGGGCGAAAATGGCCTTCAGGTACGGAATCAGGATGTCGTTCAGACAGGTGATGAACCCCATCATGAAGAACAATACCGTGAGCGAGGCCAGGGCCGAGCCGTAGCGCGGGGCGGGGCCACTCACCTGGGGCGACGCGGGGGACGAAAAGACGGGGGCGGAAACGGGTGCAGCCATACGCGAATGTAGGCAGCCGGAGGCTTGACTAACCCCCGACGCCAGGCATCCTACCCTTTCCCTCTAAACCCTAAACCCACCCCCGCCCTCGTCGCTTCGCGACTTGGTTGCTTTGGGGCGGAGCCCCTGGCTACACTACGCCGTTTCGGTGAGTACGGTAAACTGGCCGGCCAGCGGGTCGAAGGCCGCCAGCAGGTCATCGATCACAGTCGGGTTCGACGTCAGCAGCGTCGAAAGGCTCTCCACGCGCTCCTGCAATACGCCGCCGGGCAGCAGCTTTTCGCGGATGGTGGCGAGCTGGGCGAACGCCGTTTCGTGGCGAGCATCGCGGGCTTTTTCGAGGCGCTTGCGCAGCCCGTCGAGGGCGGTGGCGGCGCGCTGGGCTTCGGCGGCGACGGCCTTTTCGAGCGTCGGGTCGATGGCCGTGGCCTGGGCCTGGATATCGGCGAATACCGCCGCCACGCGGGCCTGCTCGTCGGCCAGGGTCAGCGGGGCGTCGCCGAGGCGTTCGGCCACGCGGCGTTTCAGGGCGGGCAGGTCGGCAAAGAGGTCTTCAGGCGCGAGTTGGAGCTTGGCGGCTTTCACGGCCACCGGTCGCGCCAGGTACGCCGCCGAATCGCGCAGCAACACCACCGGCATCGGCACCCCGAAGTGCGCGAATACGCCCTTCAGTTGCAGCCAGTACGCCACCTCGGCCGCGCCACCGATGTAGGCCAGGTTCGGCAGCACCAGCTCCTGATACACGGGCCGCAGTACCACGTTGGGGCTGAACTGCTCCGGGTAAGCGTCGGCGAGGGCGGCCGCTTCGGCGGGGGTGAAGGTGAGGTTGGTGTTCAGCACGGCGAGGGTGCCGTCGTCATGCCGCTCGAACCGCTCGCGCTGGGGCGAATCAGCGGCAAGGTGGAACAGGTTGATTGGACGGGGGTACACCTGTGGCTTGTACCAGGCCGCCAGCTCCTCATTAGCCGTATGGACAGCTTTCTGCACCGCCGGGCCGTGCAGTTCACTGGCAACCACGGGCCGCAGCGCGGCTTTCAGGGCCGGCGAATCGGCGTCGAGCGCCACCAGGCCGTGCGCGCCGAACAGGGTATGGACCAGCCGCCGCGTAGCATCGGCGAGGGTGAAATTCGGCACCGTGGCGGCGGCCGCGTAGGCCGCTTCCACCGCCGGGCCGTGTTCGGGCAGCGCGGCCAGGAGCGCGGCCAGGGCCGCATCGGGCCGGAGCCGGCCCATGGCGCCGCGCTGGTCGGTTTCCCAGCGGTACGGCTGCCCGTGGAGCGTGAAGTGGTCGATCTCGGCCACGTCGTGGTCCTCGGTGGCCATCCAGAACACGGGCACGAAGTCGTGCGCCGGGTAGGCGGCTTTGAGCTGCTGCGCCAGCTTGATCGTGCTGATAATCTTGTAAGCGAAATACAGCGGCCCGCCCAGCAGGTTCAGTTGGTGCCCCGTAGTGACGGTGAACGTGGTGGGCCGGGCCAGCCGGTCCAGATTCGCGACCAGCGTCGGGTGTGGCGCCTCGCCCAGCCGCTCGGCGTACTGGCGGCGCAATTCGGCCACCAGGGTGGCCCGGCTCCCGGCGGAATAAGCGGCGCCTTTCTCAGCAAGCTGCTCGCCGAAAGCGCCGATTTCCGGCCAGCGGTGGTAAAACGGCGCCAGGTGCGGGGCGCGGCTCAGGTAATCGAGCGCCAGCGGGCTAAACTGGCCGGTGGCGGCAAACGGGAGCGATTGGGTGGTACAGGGCATCAGGGGCCGAAGGTAGGGGCGGGGGGCAGAGCCGTTCAGTTCTGACCTTGTGCGTTTGGCGTTGGGTGTCCGGTATTGGGTTTTAGGTGTTCAGAATGGGAAACGGGGCCGTCAGAGACCCAAAACCTAACATCTAAAACCAAACACCGAATACCTGAAACTTAACGGCTCTGGGGGCGGGCCGAATGCCCGCCTCAAAACGGCCGGTTACCGGACCAGTTCGCCGTACAGGTCGAAATCGGTGGCGGAGGTGATACGCACGGGCGCGAAATCGCCGAGGCGGACGTGGACGTCCGGCGTGGCGGCTACCAGCACCTCGTTATCGACTTCCGGCGAGTCGTACTCGGTCCGGCCCACGAAATGACCGCTTTCCTTGCGGTCGAAGAGGACGCGGAATTCGCGGCCGACTTTCGCCTCGTTCAGCTCCAGCGAAATGCCCTGTTGCAGCTCCATAATGGCATCGGCGCGGGCCTGTTTCACGTCGGCGGGCACGTCGTCGGCCAGCGTGTGGGCGTGGGTATTTTCCTCGTGCGAGTACGTGAAGATGCCCAGGCGCTCGAAGCGGGTTTCCTCGACGAAGCGGTGCAAATCCTCGAAGTCCTGCTCCGTTTCGCCGGGGTAGCCGGCGATAAGCGTCGTGCGGAGCGCAATGCCCGGCACGCGCTGCCGGATGGTGTCGATCAGCTCCACCGTTCGGCGACGCGAAATGCCCCGGCGCATCGATTTCAGCATATTGTCCGAAACGTGCTGCAACGGCATATCGAGGTACGAGCAGACGTTTTCGCGCTCGGCCATTACGTCCAGCGCGTCCAGCGGAAACTGCGACGGGTAAGCGTACTGCAACCGGATCCAGCCGATGCCGGGTACGTCGGACAGCCGCCGCAGCAGCTCGGCGAGTTTGCGCTCGCCGTATTTTTCGAGGCCGTAGTAGGTCAGGTCCTGTGCGATCAAAATCAGCTCGCGGGTGCCCTGGGCGGCGAGCTTTTGGGCTTCCTTCACCAGGTCGTCCATCGTGCGGTCCACGTGCTGGCCGCGCATCAGCGGGATGGCACAGAACGAGCAGGGGCGGTTGCAGCCCTCGGCAATTTTGAGGTACGCGAAGTGGCGCGGCGTGGTCAGCAGGCGCTCGCCCACCAGTTCGTGCTGGTAGTTGGCGCCCAGCGTTTTGAGCAGTTGCGGCAGTTCCAGGGTGCCGAAATAGGCATCGACCTGCGGAATCTCGACCTCCAGTTGGTCCTTGTAACGCTGCGAAAGGCAGCCCGTGACGTAGAGCTTGTCGATCAGGCCGTCCTGCTTGGCGTCGGCGTAGCGCAGGATCGTATCCACCGATTCCTGCTTCGCATTATCGATGAAGCCGCAGGTATTGACGATGACGATGGCGGCGTCTTCCTTCGTCGATTCGTGCGTCACGTCGTAGCCGGAACCGCGCAACTGGCCCATCAGCACTTCGGAATCGACAATATTTTTCGAACAACCCAACGTGATCACGTTGACGCGGTTGGTGCGGGTGCCTTTTACTTTCAAGGGTTTATTATATTAATAGCGGGTGCGGAAGCGACTTGCTTAACGAGCAGTGGCGGCGGTGGCAGAGGCGCGAAAATCCAGCGTTTCATCGTTGAACGCATCGAGTAGCAGCACCTGATATCGGCCATCGGCCTGTGCTTCGATGGTGAAATTGAGCGCCTGCCCCGCCGTGGTGGCCCGCTGGCCCGGCCGCAGCGGCTTTTTGCCCACCCGCGTACCGATGCCCGCAATGGCCGGCCGGGCGCCAATCGCCAGTGCCACGTCCGACTGCTGCGTCAGGACCCACTCGCCGGCCAGCTTCGTAGGGGCGCTTTTGCCACTGCCCGGCTGAATGCGGCAGGTGCCCGCATACTGCCGGCCCTTTAGCAAGGGCTTGCCTTTCAGCCGAACGGTAATCAACTGGCCGGACGCGCTGTCGAGGCCTTCCGCGTTGAACGCAAGGCCGTTTGCTGGGCCACTTTGCGCCTGCACGGGCAGCGCGGGCAACAGGTAAAGCAGCAGCAACGCCACCCAAGCAGGTATTCTCATTCGGGGCCAATGAACGCGGTGGCGGCAGGCGCCGAACCGGCCCGCAAAGGTACGGCCCCGCTGAACGGGTACGGCGGGCGGAAAAGTGCGGATTAGCCGGGTGGGCGCCTGGTCAGAAGCCCCGGCCGCCCGTCAGCAGCCCGTAAGCACGGGGCGCGAGTTTCCGAAGGGTGGCGCCGATCAGCACGGCGGCGACGATGATCAGCAGCGGCAGCAGCAAATAAGTCAGCAGCGAAAGATGCGGTACGCGTTGCCCAAAGCGAAAGGCCAGCGCGGTGGCGTAGTTCACGGTGGGCACGTGCAGCACGTAGATGAGGAACGAGAAGCCCGTCAGCCACTGAAACCAGCCCAGGGCCATGGCGCGGCGCACGAGCCAGTCGAGGCCGAACCACGCCGTCAGAATACCCGCCACTTCGCTGAGGCGGTAAAGCAGGATCATCAGCGGACCGAGCGGGCCGGGGCCGTAAGTGGGTTGCTGGCCGATGGGGTGAAAGGCGAGCCACGTCAGGCCCAGGCCCGCGCCCACCCAGACGGCCGCCGCCAGCGGCAGGCGCAGCCAGGCCGGGCGCGCCTGTGGGTCGCGGCCGGTGAGGGCCAGCCACGCGCCGAGGCCGAAAAAGGTTAGCCCCTCGCCGCCCACGATGAAGATATTGATGCCCAGCAACCAGAAGAGACCCATCACCGGAAAGTAAACTTTCGGCCGACCCAGCACCGCCTTCCGAATCAGCGGGTAGGCCAGATTCAACACCAGTAGGTTCCGCAGAAACCAGAGCTGGAACGGCATCGGTACCAGCAGCCAGCGGCTGATCAGTTCGCCGGGCGAAAGCTGACTCAGCAACTGACGCGGCCAGAACGGGCTGATTTCGGCCGTCACCACGGCCGCGCGAGTAATCGGGTACTGTTCCAGCACCCAACCCAGGCCCAACCAGATGGCGCTCCAGAGCAGGTAGGGCAGGCCCAGCGTTCGGAGGCGCTGCCCGATGCGGGTGCGGTGGGGCGCCCGGCCGTCGGCGCGGGCGAAGAGGTAGCCGGAGATGGCGAACAGGATCGGAATCCGGAACCGCACTAGCCCATTCGAGAAAAAATACTGAAAAAATGTGCCCGGCGTTAGGGGTTCCTGCACCACGGTCCAGGGGTCGAGCTGGCGCGGGTGCAGGTTATAGCCGTGGACGTAGATCAGCAGCACCATCGCCACCAGGCTCCAGAAACGAAGCTTCTGGCTGAGAAAGGGATCGAGCGGCGCGGGCCTTGGCGAAAGGGGAGGAGGGGTCATAAGCGCCGCAAAGAACCACCCGTTACCTGATCCGTTGCCTGGCGGGCCGTCAGATGGGCCGCCAATACCACTCCGCCGGCTCGGTGCCGATGCCGGGCAGGTATTTACCGTCGAGCTTGCCGGGGCGCACGAATTTGGCGAGAAAATCAACCACCCCGCGCCGTTCGACGCGGTAAACGACGCCCTCCGCTGGCTCCAGGGCGCCGTGGTGACCGTAGTCGCCGAGCAGTTCGAGCGCGTCGGCGATGGGCAACGCGCCCCCGAGGTGCAGCAGCTTGGGCACCGTAAAACCGGTTGCGGCGGCGCGCGCGGCGAACGCCTGGTACGGCACGCGGCCGTCGCCGGTCCGCAGATCGAAGGCGACGAACGGTTCGTGGGGCAACGCGTAACGGGTGCCAACGGCCTGACCGAGCCATTCGCCGCATACGCGTTCGCCCTCGCCGAGCAGCTCCCGAAAGCGCGCTTCGTGCAACTTTACCCACGCCGCAAAATGGTGGTGTTGCTCGTAAGGACTGGACGCCGCCGAAAACCCGGACCGGCCGACGGCGACGATCTGCCCGTCGAGGTTGACCACGCCCACGTTGGAGCCGTCGAGCTTTTCCTGAACGATGATGGTGTCGAACCGGTCGCGGGGACGCTCGCAGCAGATGCGGAACTGGCCGGGATTCACGCCTTTGTCGGCCGGCCCGCGACGGGAGCCGGGCAGGTGCGGAATCGAGCCGTAAGACGCGCCGCCGAGGATTTTCATCGCTGCCGATCGGCTATTTACCGCGAAAACAGCGTCTCCACGAACGCCTTGCGGTCGAAGACCTGCAGGTCGCTGATTTTTTCGCCGACGCCGATGTAGCGCACCGGGATGCGGAACTGGTCCGAGATGCCGATCACTACGCCGCCCTTTGCCGTGCCGTCGAGTTTGGTGATGGCCAGCGCCGTGACTTCGGTGGCCTTCGTGAACTCCTGCGCCTGAATGAAAGCATTCTGGCCGGTCGAGCCGTCGAGCACCAGCAGCACTTCGTGCGGGGCGTCGGGTGTCACCTTCTGCATCACGCGCTTGATCTTGGTCAGCTCGTTCATCAGGTTCACCTTGTTGTGAAGGCGCCCGGCGGTGTCGATCAGCACCACGTCGGCGCCCAGCTCGGTGGCCTGGCGCACGGCGTCATAGGCTACGGCGGCGGGGTCGGTATTCATTCCGTGGCTCACGATGGGCACGCCCACGCGGTTGGCCCAAATGGTGAGCTGGTCCACTGCCGCCGCCCGGAACGTATCGGCGGCGCCCAGCACCACTTTTTGCCCGGCGTTGTGAAACTGCGCCGCCAGCTTGCCGATGGTGGTGGTTTTGCCCACGCCGTTCACGCCCACCACCATAATTACGTAGGGACCGACGGCCGCTTTAGGGGCGGTGCGGCCCGCGCCGATAGTGGCGTTGTCTTCGAGCAGCGCCATTACTTCCTCGCGCAGGATGCGCTCCAGTTCGGCGGTGCCGACGTATTTGTCGCGCGCCACGCGGGCCTCGATGGCACGGATGACCTTGGTGGTCGTCGCTACGCCAACGTCGGAATGCACGAGCAGCATTTCCAGCTCGTCGAGCACGTCCTCGTCCACCGTGGCCTTGCCCACGACGGCCTTCGTCAGCGAGTCGAAGAACGAAAGCTTGGTTTTTTCCAGCCCTTTATCCAGGCCGGCCTGCTGCTCCTGGGCCTCCGCCTCGGTTTCCTGCTGCGGGGTCTTCTTGCCGAATAGTCCGAAAAAGGCCATTGTTGCTGGTTTTTGGTTTCTAGTTTTTGGTTTTTGGTTCAGCAGCTGAAAACCAAAAGAGAGCAACCAGGAACAGTCGGTGATAAAACGGGAAAAAGTCCCGCGCGCGAAGCACGGGACTTTTTCGTTCCTGAGGGTTGCCCCGAAGCGCGGCGCCTTACTTGGCGGCCAGTACTTCCTGGACCTTGTCCACGGGCACCATCTCTTCGCGGAAGGTGTAAGCGCCGGTTTTCGGCGACTTCACCGCTTTGATGACCTTCGCCCAGTCCTTGCCGGTGGCGGTCTTCAGGGTAGCAACTACTTTCTTAGCCATTGTGCCGTATCGTTAAAGGATTTTCGCCGGTCAGGGCAAAAAGCCGGATTTACTTGATCTCCTTATGAACCGTGACCTTGCGCAGGATCGGGTTGAATTTCTTCAGCTCGATGCGGCCGGTGGTGTTCTTCCGGTTCTTGGTGGTGATGTAACGCGAGGTGCCCGGCTTGCCCGAGTTCTTATGCTCGGTGCATTCCAGAATCACCTGCACGCGGTTGCCTTTCGCTTTCTTGGCCATCGCAGTTTAATCGGTTTCGGTTTTGGGAGCGCAAAAGTACGCAGCAGTTGGCAAAGCGCCAAACGAAAAGCAGACCGGGTAAACGCCCGAACCCAAAATGAGGGCCGATTCGGCTCTGCGTTTCTCCGCGTCTTCGCGTCTTTGCGGGAGATTTGGAAGAAGAGCAGGCATAAAGGCGTCTCAACGGATAGCCAAAAGGGCTTCACGCGTCTGCCCTAATAAAGCAGCCGACTGGCTCCCGAGCGGGCCGGAAACCGGGGCATTCAGGCGCACAGCGCCTTCAATTCGTCCAGCACGGTACGGTCGTTGGCCAAACGGGGCACTTTGTGCTGGCCGCCGAGCTTGCCGCGCGCCCGGAGCCAACGGGCGAAGGTGCCGGGCGGCGCCACCGTCAGGCGGGGCGCGCTGAGGGCCAGGTCGTGCTGACGCTTGGCGTCGTAGTCGGAGTTGAGCTGGCGGAGTGCCTGGTCGAGGGTCTGGGTGAAGCGCGCCGCGTCGGCGGGCGGGTGGGTAAACTCCACGAGCCATTCGTGGCAGCCGCGCGTGGTGGCCTGCAGGTAAACCGGGGCGGCGGTGAAGTCGGTGAGCAGGGCGCCGGTGGCGGCGCAGGCGGCGGCAACGGCGGCTTCGGCGTTTTCCACCACCACTTCCTCGCCAAAGGCATTCAAAAAATGCTTCGTGCGCCCGCTGATGCGAAAGCGGTACGGCGCTGTGCTGGTGAAGCGCACGGTGTCGCCGATCAGGTAGCGCCACAGCCCGGCCGACGTGCTGATGATCAGGGCGTAGGTGCGGCCCACTTCCACGCCTTCCAGCGGCACGGCCTGCGGGTTGGCCGTGCCTATCTGGTCCAGCGGCAGGAACTCGTAGTAGATGCCGTAATCGAGCAGCAGCAGCAGGTCTTCGGAATCGGCCTGGTCCTGAAGGCCGAAGAAGCCTTCGGAGGCATTGTAGATTTCGAGGTAGCGCATCGGGCGCCGGCCGCCGTCGGCCCCGTCGGGCGGAATCAGTTGGTGGAACAGCTCCCGGTATGGCCCAAACGCCACGGCGCCGTGGGCAAACAACTCCAGGTTCGGCCAGACTTCGCGGATGTACTGCGCGCCGGTCAGCTCCAGAATCCGGCGAATCAGCACCACGGTCCAGGTCGGGACGCCCGCCAACGAGGTGATATTCTGTTGACTGGTATGCCGCGCGAGGCGTTCGATCTTTTCGTCCCAGTCGGCCAGTAAGGCCAGTTCCAGCGGTGGCGAACGGATGAATTGCGCCCAGCCCGGCAGGTTCTGCACGATCACGGCCGACACGTCGCCGATGCGCAGGTCCGCGTCTTGCGGGCGCCAGGGGTTGGCCGTCAGCGACCCGCCCAACGACAGCCCCTGCCCCCGAAAAATGCCGTGATCCGGGTAGAGCGTGCTGTGCAGCGCCAGCATATCCTTACCGCCCCGGTAGTGGCAGCCGTGCAGTGCCTGCGGCGTGACGGGCAGGAACTTGGAGCGCGCGTTGGTGGTGCCGCTGGACTTGGAAAACCACCGTACTACGCCCGGCCACAGCACGTTGGGCTCGCCGCGCAGTACCCGTTCCAGGTCGGGGTACAGTGTTTCGTAGGGGTTGATGGGCACCCGTTGGGCGAACGCGGTGGGGCTGAGCTTGGGGCGGAAACCGTAACGCTGGCCCCATTCGGTGCCCTGGGCCTGCCCCAGCAGGTAGCGCAGTTGGGCGGCCTGGGTGCCGTGCGGGTTGCGTCGGAAGGCCTCGATGCGCCCCAGCCGTACCTGCATCGCGGCTTTAATGCTCGCCGCCAGCCAGCGCCGGGGGAAAGCCGGGGCGCCCAGATTCGGAAGGTGCGCTTCAGGTTTCGGGGAAAACGACACGAACGCGGACGTTAAACGAAAAACGGGCGCCGGTAATCAGCCCCAACAACCAAAAACTAACAACCAAAAACCAAAAACTAGTACACCTTCCGCTTGAATTCGAAGTACTTACCCAGGTACTTTTCGCGCACCACGGGGTCGCTGGCCAGTTCTTCGGCGGTGCCGGCGCGCAGCAGTTTGCCCTCGAAAAGCAGGTAGGCGCGGTCAACGATGGAAAGCGTTTCGTTCACGTTGTGGTCCGTGATCAGAACGCCGATATTTTTCCGTTTGAGCTTGGCGACGATGGTCTGAATCTCTTCCACTGCAATTGGATCGACGCCCGCGAACGGTTCGTCGAGCAGCACGAATTTGGGGTCCACGGCCAGGGCGCGGGCAATTTCGGTGCGCCGCCGCTCGCCGCCGCTCAGCACGCCGCCGGGGTTGCGGCGTACGTGGGCGAGCGAAAACTCGTCGAGCAGTTCCTCGACGCGGCGTGCTTGTTCGGCCTTGCTCTTCTTCGTCATCTGCAACACGGCCAGGATGTTCTCTTCCACGCTCAGGTCGCGGAACACTGAGGCTTCCTGCGCCAGGTAGCCCAGCCCCAGCCGCGCCCGCTCGAACATCGGCAGCCGGGTGATCTCGCGGTCATCCAGAAAGATGCGGCCCGAATTCGGCTTCACCAGCCCCACCATCATATAGAAGCAGGTGGTCTTACCGGCGCCGTTCGGTCCCAGCAGGCCCACGATCTCGCCCTGCTCCACCCGCACCGACATATCGTTGACCACCGTGCGGGCCTTGTACTTTTTGATCAGGTGTTCGGCGTGAAGCAGCATAGGCGCAGGAGCCACAAAAGTACGCCGGAGGCTCCGGGAAGCGGACCAGGGAAAATTTTCTCAAAATTTAGGCTGCATACACACCAAATTTAAAAAACGCGCGTACCTTTCGGCCGTCAAATCACCTGATGCCTTGTTGCTCAATGAAACACCCTCTCTTTTGCGCGTTCAGTGGCCTGCTGATGCTGACAGGTTTGCGGCCCGAAGCGGCCTACAGCCAGGGCGCACGGTCAGCGAACCCCGTGGAGGCAGCCCCGGCGCTGCCTGCTGGCTGGCCGTTGCTCACGCAATCGGGAGCTGCTGATTCGGTGCTGCGTGTCCGGCACGAGGCGCGGGTGCTGCTGGAGCAGTTTCACCGCTTGGGCCAGCAGCGGGCGCAGGAAGCCCGTCAGGCCGGTCAGGCCCTAGTAGCGCCAAGCCCACCTGTACTACCGGCCGGAGAATTGGGCATCCAGGCCGCTGCCGCCTACGCCACCGGCTATACTGCGCTGCTGAACCCGCCCGCATCGCCCGCCGACCTGCTGGCGCCCCCGCCCCCTCCGAATGAGTTTATGACCCCCGTGCAAAACGTCATCGTTGCCGCTGGTGTGGTGGGGCTGGGTGTTGGCGGATGGTTTGTTTTTCAATACGTGACTACTTTGCTGTTTTCGCCCTTTGTAATGCGCAACCCTTGACTCAGCAATTTTCCCCAGTCTTTTCGTTCTACATTTTTTCTCCTCTCCCCGTGATTTCTTTTCGTTACCTCCTCCCCGTCGCCAGCTACCTGAGTGTACTGGCTCTGAACGCCCAGGCGCAGCAGCGCCCTTCGGTAGTGCCCGTTACGCCGCCGCCGGCTACGGTGGCGCCTTCGGATATCCTGATTCGCCGCGACGGCACCGAACTGGCGGTGCGGGTCGAGGAAGTGGGGCCGGAACTGGTCAAGTACCGCCGGCTCGACAACCTGACCGGCCCGCTCTTCAGTGTCTATAAAACCGATCTCTTTATGGTGCGCTACGCGAACGGCTCGCGCGATGTGTTTACATCGGGGCAAGCTCCGCCCACTGCGCCAACCAGTCCGGCACCGGTCGGTATCTACACGCCGCCGCCCGTGTACCCGGCTCCTGTGCCTGCGCCGCCGCCGCCGCCCACGCCGCTAACCCCGGAGCAGCAGGAAGAAGAGAAGGTTTTTGAACACGTAGCCGCCAACGGCCCGCGCATCGGCCTGACAGTTATCGGCAACGGAAAGATTAAAAATCGGCTGGCCGACGAGCTGGGCGTCTCCAACGTCATCTCGCAGTTTGGCTGGCAGTTCGAGTCGCGGCTGTTTCAACTGCCCAACGGCACGGCCGGCCTGCTTGAATTCGTGCCCCTGATCGGCGGGCTGGACCAGGGTGCTTTCCTGCCCAGCGGTTCACTGGTGCTGGGCATCCGCAGCCGGGGCGGGGTGGAGTTCGGCGTCGGTCCTAACCTCTCGCTGGCGGGCGCTGGGCTGGCCATTGCGGCTGGTACCACGATCCAAGGCAAGTACATCAACGTGCCGCTGACGGTGGCTTGCGTCCCCTCGCGCGACGGCTTCCGCTCGTCGTTCCTGATCGGCTTCACCTACCGGCAGCGCAACCAGCGGACTTACTAAACCAGTGCGGCGCAGTGGGGAGCTTGTAATTTGCCTGCCCAATCGCGTTGATTTTTCCTTTTTCGTCTTTATGCGCTCTTTTATATTTAGTTTCCGCCCCTTTGCACGGCAATGCCTGGTTGGTACTTTGCTGCTGACGGTCTGGGCCAGCCACGGCCAAAATTCGAAGCCCCAACCGGCCCCGTCACCGGCCCCGACTTCAGTTGCTGCTCCGGTGGCCGCGCCGCCGTCGGCGCCCGTTCAGGTAGCGTCAGGTACTTCGGCTGATGTGATCATTGATCTGCAAGGCAATGAGTTGCCCGGCCAGGTGCTGGAAGTGACGCCGACGCAGGTCGTGTACCGCCCGGCTGGGAGCGACGTATCGTTACCGCCCACCATCCTCGACAAAAGCACTCTTTTTATGGTGCGCTTCGCCAATGGCTCGCGCGAGACGTTTGCGCAGCCCGCGCCAGCTCCTGTAGCAGGTAATATCGCGGCGGTCAACAGCAACCCGTACAACGAGGCGCAGCTAACGCAGCAAGCCCGTGCGGATGCCCTTCGCTACCACAGCTATAAGGGCGCTTTTTGGGGGACTTATGGCGCTACGATGATCGGTGGCCTGATAGGAGCGGCTGCTGTCGGGGGCGTGATCAGCAGCGCCCAGCCCAGTATTGAGCGGGATCCGATTCCCAACCGGGCACTTCTTCAGCAACCCATTTACCGCGAGGCTTATGTTGGCCAGATTCGCCGCCGTAAGGGAGGTAAAGCATTGGAAGGCTTCGGCGCGGCCATCGCTACCGTGGTAGGCCTGGTGCTGGTGATCGTGGCTTCGGCGTCGCAATAGTTTCGCCTTTTTTAAGCGCGATAACCTGTGTTTAAACTCCGCGACTTTCTACGCCGCTGGCAAGCCTACATCCTGACCGATGGCCTGATGTACCTGGCTTTTATCGTGACATTCATCATCCTGTTCGCTTTTTTCCGGTGAGGCGAAAGCGCCGTACCACTGTGAACACCACCTTGCGCCGACCAATTGGCGCAAGGTGGTGGTTGCTTACTAAATAAATGGTCTTGCCGGTTAATCAGCCAGATCGCAGCCAGTTTGTTGCGTAACCATTGTGGGCAAAACCAGTGGCTATGGAAAGACCTTGTAAATCTCCTTGCGGTCCAACACCCGTTCCGCAGTCCAAATGTCGCCGTCCTTGCGGAAGCCGACACGCCACGATCCGAAACGTATTTTATAGTAGCTGGTAAAGCCGCTTAGTTTTTCCAGTTTGCCAGCTTCGCCCGGCGTCGCGGCGGCAGGCAGCGTCTCAAAAACGAACGTTTCGATTCGACTTCGGTCGCTGATGGGCACGGCAGCAAGCTCTTTCAGAAACCGTTTCGTGTAGAGCACATTCACGGTGCCTCCGATTTGGGCAACTGCTGATAAAACGCCCGCGCTTGGGTCGCCGTCAGGCGCTCGGCATCTTCGGGATCGATAGGTGTGTCGAGCAGCGTGCCAAGCGCGTAATCTTCCAGTAATTGCTCGATGTGTTCGAATGTGGCAACGTCAAGCTGAACAGCCACTGGGCGGTTCTGCTCATCAACTAGATAGGTGCGCGGGATCGGTTGCATTAGAAAAAAATCAGCAAGAGAAGAGCCAAGTTAATCCGGTCAGGAACGTTACCGGCTCAAATACAAATTCCGCTCGCCGTAAATCGCGCGGAAATAATCGTCCGTCAGGTCTTCGATGAAATAAATGGCCTCGCCGGTGGATTTCATTTCCGGCCCTAATTCCTTCTGCACATCGGGGAATTTGTGGAACGAGAAAACCGGCACTTTGATGGCGTAGCCGTGCTGTACGGGGCGGAATTCGATGTCCTTTAATTTGCGCGCGCCGAGCATTAACTCGGTGGCGTACTGAATGTACGGCTCCCGGTATGCCTTCGCAATGAACGGTACCGTGCGCGAAGCGCGGGGGTTCGCTTCGATCACGTAAACGACCCCGTTCTTGATGGCGAACTGGATGTTGATAATGCCCACCGTGCCCAGTGCGCGGGCGATGGTGTGCGTGTGGCGCGTGATCTGGTCCAGCACATCGGCCGATAAATCAAACGGTGGCAGCACGGCATAGGAGTCGCCGGAGTGAATGCCGGCCGGCTCGATGTGTTCCATTACGCCGATGATGTGTACGTCTTCACCGTCGCTCAAGGCGTCGGCTTCGGCTTCAATGGCGTCTTGTAGAAAGTGATCGAGCAGGATGTTATTGCCGGGGTAGTGTTTCAGGATTTCGAGCACGTGGTCCTCCAACTCCTGGGCGTTGATCACGATTTTCATCGACTGTCCGCCTAATACATAAGACGGCCGCACGAGCAGCGGAAACGGCAGTTTTTTAGCGGCTTCCAACGCCTCGCCGGCGGTGCCGACGGCCGTAAATTCCGGGTACGGAATGCCGTGCTCCCGCAGCAGTTCGCTGAACGCGCCCCGGTCTTCGGCCAGGTCGAGTGACTTGTAACTGGTGCCGAAAATGCGGATGCCGTAACGCTCCAGCTTCTCCGCTAATTTCAACGCCGTTTGCCCGCCCAACTGCACGATGACGCCATCGGGTTTTTCGTGCAGAATGATTTCGTACAGGTGTTCCCAGAACACCGGCTCGAAGTACAGCTTGTCGGCAATGTCGAAGTCGGTAGAGACGGTTTCCGGATTGCAATTCACCATAATCGTCTCGTAGCCGCAGGCTTTGGCAGCCAGTACGCCGTGCACGCAGGCGTAGTCGAACTCGATTCCCTGCCCAATCCGGTTCGGGCCGGAACCCAGCACGATGACTTTTTTACGGTCGCTGCGGACAGATTCATTCTCACCCTCGAACGTCGAATAATAGTACGGCGTGGTGGCGGCAAACTCGGCGGCGCACGTATCCACCTGCTGATAAACGCGCCGGATATTCAGCTCCTGCCGGCGGTTAAAAACTTCGCTTTCGAGGCAGCGCAAAACGTGCGCAATCTGCCGGTCGGCGTAACCCTGGCGCTTGGCGCGGCGCAGTAAATCGACCGGAATGGTGGCGAGCGTGTACTGACTTAATTCGCGTTCGGTCTGGTCCAGCTCTTCGATCTGGTGCAGAAACCACGGGTCGATTTTCGTGAGTTGCTGGATCGTGCTGGTCGCAATACCGAGCTTCATTGCGTCCTTAATCGAAAACAGCCGGTTCCAGGACGGATTTTTCAGCGAGTCCAGCAACTGGTGGTAATCGGTCATTTCCTTACCGTCGGCACCAATACCGTTGCGCTTGATTTCCAGGCTCTGACAGGCTTTTTGCAGCGCCTCCTGAAACGAGCGGCCGATCCCCATCACTTCGCCCACGGACTTCATCTGCAAGCCTAAAGTCCGGTCGGCGCCGGGAAACTTATCGAAATTCCAGCGCGGAATCTTGACGATAACGTAATCCAGCGCCGGTTCAAAAAATGCCGACGTAGAGCCGGTAATCGGGTTTTTTAATTCGTCGAGGTGATAGCCAAGCGCCAGTTTAGCGGCAATTTTCGCAATCGGATAACCGGTCGCTTTCGACGCCAGCGCCGACGAGCGCGACACGCGCGGATTGATTTCGATGGCAATGATATCGGCGTCATTTTCCGGGTTTACCGAAAACTGCACGTTGCAGCCACCGGCAAACTGACCGATGCCATTCATCATTAAAATGGCCAAGTCGCGTAGCCGCTGATACACCGTATCGGGCAGCGTCAGGGCCGGCGCGACGGTGATCGAGTCGCCGGTGTGAATGCCCATCGGATCGAAATTTTCGATGGAGCAGATGATGATCACGTTGCCGGCGCCGTCGCGCAGCAGCTCTAGCTCAAACTCCTTCCAGCCGGAAATGCTTTGTTCTACCAGCGCCTCGTGGGTAGGTGAAGCGCGTAGGGCGGCGCCGAGTTTTTTCTCAAAATCGGCGGGGTCGGTCACGATGCCGCCGCCGGTACCGCCGAGCGTAAACGATGGCCGAATGACGAGCGGAAATCCGATTTCCTGCGCGATTTCCTTACCTTCCAACAGCGACTTCGCCGTGCGGCCCCGGCATACGCCCACGCCCAGTTCGATCATTTTCTGCCGAAACTGCTCGCGGTCTTCGGTCAGATTAATCGCCTTGAAATCGACGCCGATCACGCGGATGCCGTGCTGCGCCCAGAGGCCGGCTTCGTGGCAGTCGAGGGCCAGGTTCAGCGCCGTCTGGCCGCCCACGGTGGGCAGCACGGCATCGATCTGGTGCTCCTGACAAATGCGGGCGATGCTGGCTTTGGTAAGCGGCAGCAGGTACACGACATCGGCCGTGGCCGGGTCGGTCATAATCGTGGCCGGGTTCGAGTTGATCAGGATTACCCGGACGCCTTCCTCGCGCAGCGAGCGGGCAGCCTGGGTGCCGGAGTAGTCGAACTCGCAGGCCTGGCCGATGACGATGGGGCCGCTGCCGATGAGCAGAACGGTACGGATGCTGGGGTCGAGGGGCATTGCCGAAGGGCCGCCGCCGGGTGTGCGGAGCGGGTGGCGCTTCGGGATGCGAAGGTACGGCACGTTCGGGGGCGCCTGTCGGTCGTCAATACCCCAGCCCCCGCTCGATCAGCAGAATCAGGATGTGAATCACTTTGATGTGAACCTCCTGCACCCGGTCGGCGAAGCCGAAGTGGGGGACGCGGATTTCCACATCGGCCTGCGCGGCGAGCTGCCCGCCGTTCTTGCCGCTCAGGATGATGACTGGCATCTGCCGCTCGCGGGCGGCCTGGGCGGCGCGCAGCACGTTGGCCGAATTGCCGGAGGTGGAAATGCCCACCAGCACGTCGCCGGGCCGGCCGAGGGCCTGTATGCCGCGCGCGAACACCTGCTCGAAGCCGTAGTCGTTGCCTACGCAGGTGAGGTACGAGGGGTCGGAGAGGGCCACGGCGCCGAGGGCGGGGCGGTCTTGCCGGTAGCGGCCACTCAGCTCTTCAGCCAGGTGCATCGCGTCGCACATCGAGCCGCCGTTGCCGCAGGTCAGCACTTTGCCGCCCGCGCGTAAGCTGTTGATGAGCAGGCTGGCGGCCGAGTCGATGGCGTTAATATTTACGTCGTCTTCCAGAAAACGAGTCAGCAAATCCTGCGCATCGAGCAGTTCCTGACGAATGGTCAAAACCACGGATTTAACGGAGTTAAGCGGAGAGAAAAGAGAACGGACGGCGTATCAGCGAATACAGACGTGCCAGCGGCGGATTCCTTACCGGCGCGGTTAGAGCCCGTTGCCGTCGGCGGTGGTATCGGCATCGGTTTCGGGGCGGGTCGGGCGCAGCGAATCGGGGCGGGGCGCGGCGCCATTGGCACTGAAAGGTGGTGTGCCGACGGCGGTCTGCTGACGGTCGAAGGCGGCGGCTTTGAGCTGCTGTACGGCAGTTTCCAGTTGCCCAACCCGGCGGCGCAGCAGCGCCGCGTGGCTCTGCTCGACGGCCAACACCAGCCCAAGTAACGCCGCGCCAAGGATGGTCAGCACTTTGAAGAAAAGCTGCGGATTGAAGTGGGTGAACTCGCGGTCCAGAAAATCGACGCTCACTAGGTCCGTGATGACCAGGACTAAAAACAAAAAGTACCCCATCACCAGGAGTAAAACGACTTTGCGAAGCGCCTGCATTTGGAATGAGTGATTGAGTGACTGGGACTGAGTGACTGAGTGGAACTGAGTGATTTTGGGTTAGCCAAGCAATCGCTCAGTCACTCAGTCACTCAGTCACTCAATAATTGCAGCCCGTGGAGGCGAAAGTACACCCCATCGGGGTTGGTGAGCAGTACGTCGTGGGAGCCGCGTTCGGCGATGCGGCCGTTTTGCAGTACGACGATCTCGTCGGCGTGGCGGATCGTGCTCAGGCGGTGGGCAATGACGAGTGTCGTCCGGCCGCGCATCAGGTTCATTAGTGCCTCCTGCACCAGGCGTTCGCTTTCGGTGTCCAGAGCCGAGGTGGCTTCGTCCAGAATTAGCAGCGGCGGATTGCGGAGCACGGCGCGGGCAATGGCCAGGCGCTGCCGCTGCCCGCCGGAAAGCCGCGCGCCGCGGTCGCCGATAATGGTATCGTAGCCCTCGGGCTGCCGCACGATGAACTCGTGGGCGTTCGCCACGCGGGCCGCGTCCTCCACCTGTTGGCGGGTGGCACCCGCGTGGTTGAAGGCGATATTGGCGAGGATCGTGTCGTTGAACAGGATGCTTTCCTGGGTCACCAGCCCGATTTGTTCGCGCAGCGAGGGCAGCGTCAGGGTGCGCAGGTCGCGGCCATCGAGCAGGACGCGGCCAGCGGTGGGGTCGTAGAAGCGCGGTACCAGGTCGGCAAGGGTGCTTTTGCCGCTGCCACTCGACCCCACCAGCGCCACGGTGCGGCCGCGCGGCACAGTCAAGTTGATTTGATGAAGTACGTCTTGGTCGAGGCCGGGATAGCGAAACGAGACGTTTTCAAAGGTCAATCCGGTGGTAAGTGCCGGGGCCAGCTGGGCGTCAGGGGCGTCGGCGATGCCGGGCTTCGTATCGACCACTTCCAGTATCCGGCCGCCTGCCACCAGCCCCCGCTGAATATTAGAGAAGGCGTTGCCGATGGACTTCACCGGCACCAGCACCTGCGAAAACAGCACGATGTAGGTAATGAACTCGGAGGCCGTCAGGTCCGAGTTGCCGTTCAGCACCAGGCGCCCTCCCAGAAACAGAATCAGGCAGACCGCCGCCACGCCCAGAAACTCGGACAACGGCGAAGCCGCGTCGCGGGCGTTGCCGATGGAGCGCGACACGCGGGCGTAGCGGTTGTTTTCGTCGTGAAACTTGCGCAACATCCAGCCCTCGGCGGCAAAGCCCTGCACCACGCGCATCCCGGCCAGGGTTTCGTCGAAAACCGTCAGCAGGGTGCCCAGCAGGTGCTGGCTTTCCTTGGCGCGTTTTTTCAGGCGCTTGGCCAGCGTGGCGATGGCCAGGCCCGAAATCGGCATCACCAGCAGCATCACCAGCGTGAGCTGCACCGACATCGTGAGCAGAATCACGGCAAAGCCCACCAACTGAAACGGCTCGCGGAAAACCACCAGCAGCGTGTTGATGACGGAGTTTTCGACCTCGTGTACATCGTTGGTGAGGCGCGACATCAAGTCGCCCTTACGGCCCGCCGTGAAGTAGCCCAGTTCCAGGCCCAGCATCCGTTCGTAGAGCGCCGTGCGCACCCGCCGGATGATGTCGGCCCGCACCTGCACGATGATGCGCAGGGCCAGGTACTTGAAGATATTCGACAGCAGCACAGACACCACCACCGCGCCGCACACGAACGCCAGGGCGCCCACCTTGCCGTGGGCCGCAATCTGAGCCCCCACCTGGTAGTTGAACCAGTCGCGGGCGAAGTCGATCGTCAGTTGAAAGGTGGGTGGGTGCGCCAGCGCCGCCTGCACTTCTTTCCCGGTGGTGCCGAACAATACGTTCAGCAGCGGGATAATGAGCGTGAAGTTGAGGAGCCCGAACACCACCCCTAACAGGGTGCAAAAGAAGTAGGCCGGCACGAACGCGCGAAACGGCCGCGCAAACTGCAAAAGGCGCCAGTAGATTTTCATTGATATTGCCCCGGCAAAGGTAAGCGGGGCGGCCCCGGGGCCGGGTGCGGGCGCGCCCGCAGCACCTTTGTGGCCCAATACCCGACGATTTCTTCTTTCATCTGATTCTGCGATGACCCGCCTCGATTTTCTGCAACTCCTCGGCCTGGGCGCCGCCGCCACTTGCCTGGGCTGCCTCGGCGCCTGCGGCAAAGACCAGCCAGCCGGGCCGACGCCCGCCGTGGTGGACTTTACGCTCGACCTCAACGCGCCCGCCAACGCTGCCCTGGCGCGGGCCGGCGGCTACCGTTACGAACAAGGGGTACTGGTGGCCCGCACGGTAGCCGGGGCTTACGTGGCCGTCTCGCAGTACTGCACCCACGCCGGCACTACGCTGGTGTACCAGTCGGGCACCGACCATTTTTATTGCTCCAACCACGCGGCGGAATTTTTGACCACTGGCGCCGTGGCCCGCGCGCCCCGCTCCGGCGCCGCCACGGCGCTGAAAGCCTACGCCGTCACGTTGCTGCCCGGCAACCAGTTGCGGGTGCAGGGCTGAGGGGAGCGGGTTGGGTGCGCGGTGGTCAGCCCCTACATTCGGGGCTTCAAAAGTCCGTCAAATGCTCACCCGCCTTCGGTTTCGCAATTTCAAGCAGTTCGGCGAAGTAGATATCCCACTCGCGCAGGCCGTCGTGCTGATTGGGCCGAACAATTCCGGCAAAACCACCGCCCTTCAGGCACTCGCTCTCTGGGACGTGGGGCTGCGCCGGTGGCAGGAGCGGCGCGGCGCGAAAGGAACTTCGCCTGCCAAGCGCCCCGGTATTACCATCAACCGACGCGACCTTTTCACTATCCCGGTCCCCAGCGCCAACTTACTCTGGCGCGACCTGCACGTGCGTGATGTGCGCCCGGCGGCGGTCAAGGGCAAGTCGGTGACCAGCAACGTACGCATCGACATCATCGTGGACGGGGTAACGGCCAGCGAAGCCTGGACGTGCGGCTTTGAGTTCGATTACGCCAACGAAGAGTCGTTCTACTGCCGGCCGTTGCGGCTCGATGCCGAGGGCCACGACCGGATGCCTGTACCAGAGCAGGCAGGTGGCCTGCCGGTCGCTTTCCTGCCCCCGATGTCCGGGCTTTCCGACCGCGAATATTTCAAGCAAGCGGGCGAGATCGGGGTGCTGATCGGGCAGGGGCAAACGGCCCAGGTGCTGCGCAACCTCTGCTTTCAGGTGTACGCTGGCCTCGACCCCGTCACGGGCGCGCCCCGGGTAGCCCCCGAGTGGACCGCGCTGGTCGAGCAGATGCGCGCCCTCTTCGGCATCACGCTTTTGGAGCCTCAGTTCATTCCAGAGCGTAGTGAGATCACGATGCACTACCGCGACTTAGCTGGCAATCGGCTCGACCTGGCCTCGTCAGGGCGGGGCTTGCAGCAGACACTGCTGTTGTTGGCCCACCTCTATGCCAACCCCGGCTCGTTGTTGCTGCTCGATGAGCCGGATGCCCACCTGGAAATGCTTCGTCAGCGGCAGATCTACACGCTGCTCATCGAAGTGGCCGAGCGCCGGGGCGCCCAAATCATTGCTGCCAGCCATTCGGAAGTAGTGCTGAACGAAGCCGCCGGCCGCGATATGGTGATCGCGTTCGTCGGGCCGCCGCATCAGATCGATGATCGCGGCTCGCAACTACTCAAAGCCCTGCGCGATATTGGTTGCGATCAGTATTATCAGGCCGAAGCCACGGGCTGGGTGCTGTATCTGGAAGATTCCACCGATTTAGCGATTCTCCAGACGTTTGCCCGGCGCCTGGAACACCCAGCGGCGGCGTACCTGGAGCGGCCGTTCGTCAAGTATTTGCAAAACAACGTGCCTCAGCCGGCGCGTGAGCATTTTTTCGGCCTGCGCGAGGCCAAACCCGATCTGGTGGGCATCGCCCTCTTCGACCATCTTGACAAAGAGCTACAACAAGGCCCGCTCACCGAGCTGATGTGGACGAAGCGGGAGATCGAGAATTATTTTACCGTCCCCCAGGTGCTGGAAGCCTACGCGGCCTACGACGGTCAGGCCGACAACCTGTTCTCCGTCAGCGACCGCGACCGGCGCCTGACCACGATGCGCGCCGCCATCCACGACCTGACGCAGGCGCTCGAAACCCTAAGCAGGCCCGGTCCGTGGTCGGCGCAAATCAAGGCAACCGACGATTTTCTGGACCCGCTCTTCAAGGCATATTATCGTAAACTCAATCTGCCGTTGCAATTGCGCAAGTCGAGTTACCACGTCTTGGCGGGGTTGCTGCCGGTGGAACAGTACGATCCGGAGATCGCGCACAAACTCGACGCTATCGTCGAGGTCGCCCAGCGCGCCCGCGTCGGGCGGTACGTGCCTTGATTTTCAGCCGCCATCAAAACTCGTACAGCCGCTGGCCGATATTCCAGCGCAAGGCCAGGGAGGTGAACAGCTGGGTGCCGGCCGCCGGGCGCGTGGGGTCGAACTGCTGCGGCATCGTTACCGGTTCGTACTGCGTCCGGCGTATCACCTGCTTCACGTCCACGAAGAGGTTGTGCGCCACCTGGTAGGAAGCCGTCAGATCGAGGTGGAGCTGTTTGGTAGGCAGGCCCTGGCCGACCTTGTTGCCGTACTCCTGCTCGCGGGTGAGGTAGGAGAGGAGCACGTTGGTGCCGTAGTTGGAGCCGTTGAAGTCGGTGCCGAAATTGGTGTAAATGGCCTTTCCGGTCGCAGTCAGACGCGGCAGCGGTTGATAGCGCACCAGGCCGACAACCTCCCACAGATTCGCGCCGATGGGGTGCGCCAGCGGCTGCTGATAATGCTGATAATTGGTCAGCGAATCGACGTGCTGGTAAGTGTAGGGTCGGATGAAATTGTATTCGAACTGCACGTCGAGGTTCGAGACGCCGGCTACGTCCACGTACTTGGCGCCCACCTGCACGGCCTGCTTGTTGGCCCACCAGCCCCGGCGGGCGCGGACTTCCTTCAACAGAAATTCGTCGAGCAGCACATGGCCGTAGAGCTGCACGTGGTGCGCCAGATTCCACTTGAAATCAGCGCCCACCAGCGAGTTGTCCTTCGAGCCGATGGCCTGTTCGATGGAACGGTAGAAAATCAGCGGGTTGAGGTATTGCAGCTCGAAGCCGCCGGTACGCTTGCCGAAAACCACCATCTCCGAGACGCCCACGTTGAGGCGCGGCGTAATGTTCAGGCTCAGGTGGTGCTGCACCAGATACTTCTTGCCGAAAACCTGGTTGGCGCCCCGGTAGTCGGCCGTCAGTTCCGTGTACAAGTTCTGGTAGCGCAGTTTCCAGACCTGGGTGTTGAGCTTCAGAAAGAAGAAGGCGGGCGCGAAATCGGATTGAAGCAGCGAGCGGTAACCGTCGCCAATGAAAATCTTGTCGTGCCCCAGTTGCGCCGAAACGTGCCGCGTGACGGCGTAATTGAGGTAGCCGCGCGCCGTGAAAAAGTCGTAGCCGCCCACCGCCGTCGGGGTCTGCTTGAACGGCTTCCAAAACGCCTCGCCGGGCACCACGCCGTCGCGCCGGACGCGGGCATTCACGTAGTCTGGGGTGAAAATCTGATTATCCGCCAGAAAGGTGTAGAAGCCGAGCTTTTTATCCAGGGTGCCTTCCACCTGAAGGCCGCGCGTGTTGGTTTGCAGACCGGCCGTGCCACGCCCCGTATTCGAGCCATAACCCAGGTACAGCACCGGGTTCACGCGCAGCGTAAACGCCGAATCAGCGGTTTGCACCGAATACAGGTCGGCCGGGCGCTGGTAGAAGCGTCCCAGCAGGGGCTTCGGCAGGCGCTCGGCCGGGTGCGCGGAGACGTTCCAGTTGTCGCGCCGCAGGTAGCGCAGGTTGAAGCGGTCAGTAGGAGAGAGGCGGGTCGAATCGGTGGCGATCTGTTCGGCCAGCGCCGCTATGGTGATGCGGCCGAAAGGCTTCATTGCCGTGTGTAGGGCGGGCACCGAATCGCCGTAGCGAATGGCGTAGCGCTCGATCAGGCGGTAGGTGTCCGCGTCCCAGGGCACGGTGGCATCCTGGGCGCGGGCGGCAAATGGCGAGAGGCAACCGGCCAGTAGCGAGAGGCCCAACAGATAAGAGTAGCGCATTGCCTGCAAAGGTCGGCACCGCGCTGCGCTGCTACGGCGATCTACGGGCGGTACCCACCCTGCGTTCCGACCTTTGCGGCGGTGCTCCAGTTTTTTCCCCACCCCGACCGCGCCGCCTGGGCCGCGCTGCACGCCGCTGCGCCGCAGGCCACCGTGTACACGGCGGCGTGGTGGCTCGACGCCGTGACCGGCAGCCGCTGGGGCGCCGTGGCCGACGTGGCGCCCGACGGCACCTACCGCGCCGCGTTGCCCGTGCCGCTGCGCCGCCGCTGGCGCGGGCTGGGACCGCTGGAAATCTTTCAGCCCTTCGTCACGCAGCAACTGGGGGTATTGGCCCAACCCGATTACGCGCCGACGCCGGTAGATGCAGCACCTTTTTTGGCCGCGCTGCCAGCCGTAGCACGTGTTTATGGCCAACTGCACGTCAGTAATGGGCTGCCAGCCGGTGCCCCAACCGGCTGGCGCCTCGGCGAGCGGGTGACGTATCATCTTGACCTCAAGGCGCCCTATGCCGAACTGGCCACCGGCTACCATCAGAATCACCGCCGCAACCTGCGGAAGGCGGCTGGGCTGTCCGTTCAGCCGGAAGCGCCCGCGCTACTGATTCAGCCCCTGATCGCGCTGTTCGTCCGAACGAAAGGCCGCGAGACGCCCGACGTCAAACCCCGCCATTATGCCCTGCTGGCGCAGTTGCTGACGGGCCTGGAGGCGCGGGGGCAGTTGCTGGCCGTCGCCGCCCGCGCCCTGGCCACCGGCGACCTGCTGGCGGGTGGCCTCTTCGCGTACGATGCCCATCAGATCATCTACCTGCTTGGCGCCACTGGCGAGGCCGGGCGTGGCCAGGGGGCAGCGCACGCCGTCATCGACTGTCTGTTGCGCCACCAGGCCGGCACGGCGCGGGTGCTGGATTTTGAGGGATCGATGATTCCATCCATCGCCCGCTTCTACGCCGGCTTCGGCGCGCTGCCGGTGCCGTACTTAACTTTCGAGCGTCCATAAAGCCGACGGCGCGTATGCCGGGTGCGGGCGGCCTGATGTTGTTATTATCATCAGGCGCCGATGCCCACTAGTCGGCCCGCCGCATTCACGACCTAAATCCGCGTAATCAGTGGTTCATACCGACGACCCGCACGTTCACGTTCTGTCCGGAACGCCCTCGCTGGCGAATCATTTTTTAGCCGAGCTGCGCGACATCACCGTGCAGCGCGACGCCCTGCGTTTCCGCCGCAACCTGCAGCGGTTGGGCGAGATTCTGGCCTACCATATCTCCACCACTCTGCCCTATACCGACCGCATCATCACCACGCCGTTGGCCGATACGGAGGTGCATCTGTTGGTCGAACACCCCGTGCTAGCCACCGTGCTGCGCGCCGGGCTGCCGTTTCATCAGGGGTTTCTGAATTATTTCGACCAGGCGCCGTCGGCTTTCGTAGCGGCCTATCGGGTGGAAGATTCCGAAGAGATGCGGGTGCACGTCGAGTACGTCGCCACGCCGTCGCTGGAAGGGCGGACGCTGATTCTGGTTGACCCGATGTTGGCCACGGGCACCTCACTGGCGCTTACCTACCGGCAGATGTTGCGTTTCGGCACTCCCGCCGCCGTGCATATTGCGGCTGTTATCGCGGCGCCGGAAGGGGTGGCGCACCTGCGGCGCGAAATTCCGGAAGCCACGCTCTGGCTCGCGGCCCTGGACGAGCGCCTCAACGAGCATAATTACATCGTGCCCGGCCTGGGCGATGCCGGCGACCTGGCCTACGGTGCCAAGCAGTAACCGGCCGGTTCAGGTAAAGGCCGCATCGCCGTCGCCATCCTGCACGGCGAAGTTCGTTGGCAGTTCGTCGGTAATCATATACTCGCGTCTGACCTCGCGCAGCAGCAGAAAGGGCGTTCGATGGGTGCGCAGGTAAGTTGCCAGCGCCGGCTGAAGTACTGTCATCATTGCCGCGCCTAAGCGTTGGGCGTGCGCTAGTACCACGCGCGCCACGGCTGGCAGGTGTTCCGGCGCGGCGTAGCAGTAGGGCACCCGCAGGTGGCCGTCGCGAACCGTCAGCACCACGAAGCCGACGATGGGCGCGCCGGGCGCGTCGTCGGCCAGCACGGCGAACGCCACGGTCTGAAACTGCCGCGCCACCGCCGTGAACTGATAGCGCCGGGCGACGCTATCGGCCGCCGGCCCGAGCGGCGCGGGCAGCACCCACGGGTGGCGCAGCAGCCACGTCAGCTCGGTGGGGCCGCGTCGGCAGGTTTCGAGGACTTGGTGCAGCTTTAGAAACTCCTGCAACGCGGGATCTTCTGCCGAATCGACGTAGCGCACCGTCAGCAGGTTTTTTGCTGGGTGCAACAGCTTTAGGCGCAATGCATTGGGTAGGTTCAGCGCCGCGTCGGCCGCTG
>JANPLI010000154.1:0-78969 GCA_031426455.1 Hymenobacteraceae bacterium
CCGTGGCCTGTTCGGTCTTGCTTTGGTACGCCCGATCTGCCAGCGGAATGCGCGCCTGCTGGCAACGGGCCGCATCGCTGCACCAGGCCTGGGGCAAATACAACCGCGCCCCCACCAGCCCCGCGTGCGTCCCGCGCACCAGCGCCGCAAACACGCCCACCTGCCCGTTATCGGTCTTGCCCAGCGCGCCAATGTATTGACGGCCAACGCCGACGCTCTGCGAGCCAGCTTTCGCCCAGCCGCATTCGTCCAGCAGCAGCCCCTGTTCGCCAGGCAGGGCCGCCAGCGTGGCCTGCACCTCGCGCGCCACCTGGCCGATCACGCCCGGCCCATCCCACGTCGATTCGCTGATGAAGTGATGCAGGGTGTCATAGGAGGCATCGGGTGTCTGTTCCTCCATTCGCTCTATATTGCTGCGACAATGGTAAAACAACCCCTTGAAGTATTGCTGACTATACCGCAGCCGACGCCCCGAATGCCCCCGAAACCAGGCGCCATACCGCCCCACGTAGCCATCGGCTTTTTTTCACTAATCGAAAAATGCATCCCACAAAGAAACAGTAGATTAGCCGGAAACCAACCTGCCAAAGTAGAGTTAAAAGTCCTCATCCATCGAGAACACGTTCTCGCTTCGCTCGCTCATCACGCCGGCTTTTTGGTATTCGGCCACGCGCTTCTCAAAGAAATTGGTTTTGCCCTGGAGCGAGATCAACTCCATAAAGTCGAACGGATTGGTGGTGTTGTAGATGCGCTGGCAGCCCAGGGCCACCAACAGGCGGTCGGCCACGAACTCGATGTACTGCGCCATTGCCTTCGCATTCATCCCGATCAGGTTCACGGGGAGTGCGTCGGTCACGAACTCCTGCTCGATGCGCACGGCGTCGCTGATAATCTCTCGGACCCGCGCTTCGGGCAGCTTGTTCACCAGGTGCGAGTAGAGGAGGCAGGCGAAGTCGCAGTGCAGCCCTTCGTCGCGCGAGATCAGTTCATTTGAAAAGGTCAGGCCGGGCATCAGCCCGCGTTTCTTGAGCCAGAAAATGGAGCAGAACGAGCCGCTGAAGAAGATGCCTTCCACGGCCGCAAACGCAATCAGGCGCTCGGCAAATTCGGGGGAGTTGATCCATTTCAGCGCCCACTGGCCTTTTTGCTCGACGGCCGGCACGGTTTCCAGCGCGTTGAGCAGGCGATGCTTTTCCGCCGGGTCTTTGATGTAGGTATCGATCAGCAGGGAATACGTCTCGGAGTGGATGTTTTCCATCATCACCTGAAACCCGTAGAAGCAGCGCGCTTCGGGCGCCTGCACTTCCTGCATAAAATTGACGGCCAGATTCTCGTTGACGATGCCATCGGAGGCCGCGAAAAAAGCCAGCACGTGCGAGATAAAATGCCGCTCGCCATCGCTGAGGCCTTCCCAGTCTTTCTGGTCCTGCGAAAGGTCGATTTCCTCGGCGGTCCAGAACGAAGCTTCGGCTTTCTTGTACATCTGCCAGATATCGTCGTGCTGAATCGGGAAAAGCACGAATCGATTCTTATTCTCGGCGAGTAATGGCTCCATTGGGCAAAGGAAAAAATGGGAAACGAAAAGGCAGTAGCAATGGCCCCGACAACCGATAGCTTCGGCCGTAGGTTTGGCAAATCGGAGGTCAAAAATAGCCCGTAGCCGCAGGGGAAACGGGGAAACCGCTTTTTCAGGAAGCGGCACTTATCCACAATTTGGTGGTGGATAACTTGCGTTGTACACACTAAAAAGGTCTGAATCACCGCAAAACAAACCCTGGAACCGAAAAAGCCTGGCTAAAAATGTGGATAACCCGGCCCGTTTTTTTGGTCGCTGCCGATACTCTCGCCTTTTGGTCAGCGGCGGCCCACCAGAAGAAATCCGGAGAAGGTTTGGCAGATTCACGGAAAGGCCGTACTTTTGCGGCCCCATCATCCATAACGAGTTACGACTCCGATGTACGCAATCGTTGAAATCGCCGGCCAGCAGACTAAAGTTGAAGCGGGCAAGTACGTGTACGCGAACCGCTTAGCGGGTAACGTAGGCGACGTGATCGAATTCGGCACTGTGCTGTTGACTGAGAGCAACGGCGCCATTCAGGTCGGCACCCCTACGGTGAGCGGCGTGAAAGTGAGTGCCACCATTCTGGAACACCTGCGCGGTGACAAAATCCGGGTCTTCAAAAAGAAGCGCCGGAAAGGTTACCGCAAAACTATCGGTCACCGCCAGGACTTCACGAAAGTGCAGATCACGGCTATCGGCTAAATCCGGTTTTTGGTTTTTGGTTAGCAGTTCTTAGTTACTGATCAGACCCAAAAACGAGAAACTGCAAATCAGAAACCTCCCCCTACAATGGCTCACAAGAAAGGCGTAGGCTCGTCCAACAACGGCCGTGAATCGCATTCCAAGCGCCTCGGCGTGAAACTCTTCGGTGGTCAGGATGTCCAATCGGGCAATATCCTGGTTCGCCAGCGCGGCACCAAGCATTACCCCGGCGTGAACGTGGGTATCGGCCGTGATCATACTTTATTTGCGTTGGCCGACGGCGTGGTCGAATTCCGGAAGGGCCGCGAAAACCGTTCGTTCGTGCACGTCGTGCCGTTTGCAGCGGAGGCCGAATTCACGCCTGCCGTCGTAGCGTAACGCAAAACCAGTACGGGGCCAGCTTCCTTGAGGTGGCCCAACCGTTGTCCACCGTTTCGTTTGCCTGCAAGCGCGGCGGTGTGGCTCCCTCGGGAAAAGGGAAAAAGTGAGTGAAAAACCCGCCGCCGCCGGATTCCGCAAGGAAATCGGCGGCGGTTGGTTTTGTACCTGAGGTAAAGCGGATGCCTGATCAAGGGGCCAGCCAGGCTTTGCTGGCGCTGCATTTCCTTCTTTACGCCCGGGCATCCTGGGTACGCGGACGCCCGCGTAAGGCCCATTGGGCCTTACGCCGTTTGCCCGGCCCGGATACGGCTTCCCCAAGGGCCGTACTTTCGATCTTTCAAATCGTTTCGCTGCTTTCTACCCCCGCTTTTTATGGCCCGTCCCCGCCTTGTCGCTGGCAACTGGAAAATGAATACTGACCTGGCAAGCGCCCAGGCACTGACCTCGGAAATCGTGCAGTTGCTGCGCGACGAGGCGCCTGCGGGCGGTGGCGAGGCCCCGATTGTCGTCGTATGTCCACCGGCGCCCCTTTTGGTGCCCGTGGGGCAACTCCTCGAAGGCACCGTGGCGCTGGGCGCGCAAAACTGCCACGAGAAACCTAGTGGCGCCTACACGGGCGAGGTGAGCGCGCCACTGCTGGCGGCGGTGGGTTGCCAATACGTGCTGCTGGGCCACTCCGAGCGCCGCCAGTATTTCGGCGAAGACGATGCGCTGCTGGCCCGCAAGCTGCCCGCGGCGCTGGCAGCCGGCCTGACGCCCATTTTCTGCCTCGGCGAAACCCTGGCTGAGCGGGAAAGCGACGAGACGTTCACCGTCTTGAGCCGCCAACTGCGCGACGGCCTGTTTGGCCTCTCGAACGAAGACTTTGCCCGCGTCGTGATCGCCTACGAGCCGGTCTGGGCCATCGGCACCGGGCGGACGGCCACCAGCGCGCAGGCGCAGGAAGTCCACGCCTTCATCCGCGAGCAGGTGGCACAGCACTACGACGCCGCCCAGGCCGACGCGACGGCCATCCTGTACGGCGGCTCCTGCAACGCCCAGAATGCGCGCGAGTTGTTCAGCCAGCCCGATGTGGACGGGGGGCTGATCGGCGGCGCGGCGCTCAAAGCGCGCGATTTTGTGACGATTGTGCACTCGTTCTGAACCGGCGGCGCCCGCGCGGCGTCCGGTAGGCAACTTTTTCCCTGATGCTCGTCGCGTTTCTACTGCTTCTGTTCCCGTGGCTGCATCCGGCCACCCCGGCCCGACCCGGGCCGCTGCTGCGGCCCGCCGCCGTAGAATTCTGCCAGATATATGGCTCCGTGTACCTGGAGCGCGATCCGGCCAAGCGGGCCTTCTGCGCCTTCATTGCTTACGAAGAGCCCAATGAGGGCTTTGCCGACCTGAACGTGTTCCGGGAAGACAACAAGCTTTTCGCTGACCAGCAAGGGCTTTGGTATCTGACCCCCAACCGGGCTTTTGCCGACTACGTGGTTTTCCTGGCGCCGGAGCGCGGCTTCGCCGATTTTCGCATTCACTACGTCAGCGCCCGCACTTTCGCCGGGTGCCAGAAATAAGAGGGTGGAAGATTTTGAGGGTGAGAGGGTTTGAGGGTTATGCTGGACCCGCCGTTCTAACCCCCAACCCTAAACCCCAAATCCTAAACCCCCTGGGGTTATCCGTTGGGGCACCTACCGACTTTCTTTTCTTTCCAATTTCCCAGCCGTGCAGGTCATTAGCACGCGGATGACGCGGATTTGGGCGGATTTGCGATCCACGTCTTTCCATCCGCGTTCCATTATCTCCACTTCGGACCCCCAGAAAAGATTTCGCTGCAGCGACTGCGCTAAAAACTGCGTGCGTTTGCCCTAAACCCCAAACCCCAAACCCTAAATCCTCTTGGATTACATCGAACTGACCGTCACGGCCTCGCCGGAAGCAACCGAAATTCTGATCGCCGAACTGGGCGAATGGCCCTTTGACACGTTCGAGGAAACCGCTGACGGCTTCCACGCCTACTGCACGGAAGCTGATTTTGGCACTGTGCAGGAGGAAGCATACGCCCTGCTGGAACGCTACGCAGCGCTTTTTCCGGAAATCGTGGCTCGTCACCGCGTGATTACGCGCCAGAACTGGAATGCCGAGTGGGAAAAAAACTTCGAGCCGCTGCTGCTGGCCGACGGGCGCGTATCGGTGCGAGCGCCCTTCCATCCGAAACCGGACGGAGTGGCTTTTGACGTGGTGATTATGCCCCGGATGTCGTTCGGTACCGGCCACCACAACACCACGGCACTGATGCTGGAAACCCAACTGGCCCTAGCCACCGAACACCAGGGCGCGCGGGTGCTGGATATGGGCTGCGGCACGGGCATTCTGGCCATTTTTGCGGCCCAGTTGGGCGCCGCCGACGTGGTGGCCATCGATACCGAGCCCTGGACCGTGGAAAATGCCGCCGACAACGCTGCCGAAAATGGCGTGGCCGACCGTATCCGGGCATATTTGGGCGATGCCGCGCTGCTGACCGACGAAGCCCCGTTCGATGTCGTGCTGGCCAATATCAATCGCAACGTGCTGCTGGAAGACTTACCGGCTTACGTAAGGGTGCTGAAACCCGGCGGGCCGCTGGCCCTGAGCGGGTTTTACGAAGAAGATCTGCCCCAGCTTCGGGCCGTCGCCGAGGCTAGTGGCCTTCGCTACGAAAGCCACCGCGTTCATCAGGACTGGACGGCCGCGCTCTTCCGGCGCCCGTAGGCCTTACGGCCCGCGCTGAACTTTCGGCCCGCGCCCCGAACTTGCAGGCAGGCGACCGCCCGTGCCCGGTTGGGCCGACTGCGGACCGCTGCGTTGCCTGCCTCCTGATGCGCCCTTCTTCGCTGCTCTCTTTGATTTTCACCCGGCGCGGATATCCGGCCGGATTGGCTTTCAGTGGTTTGTTAGCAGCCCTCTTGCTGCTGACGACGCCCGTCCTGGCCCAAAACGACGGCTGGGATACCAGCCCGCCGCCGCCACCGGTTAAGAAAGCGGCCGTGAAAACGAAGCCCAAACCCGCCTCCAACGACGGCTGGGATACTACCCCGGCCAAGCCCGCCGCCAAACCGGCCGCCAAGCCGAAGAATGACGGCTTCGATACCGGCTTCGATACGGGTTTTGACACCAGTCCGGCGCCCAAGCCGCCCGCCACCAAACCCAAAACCGGAACGAAGCCAGGCGCTAAAACGGCGGCCAAACCGGCGGCCAAACCCGCCGCACCCGTTTCGGACGGATTCGGCACGGAAGAAAAACCCGCCGATGATCTCGGCTTCGCTACCGGGCCGGAACCGGCACCAGCGCCCGGCGCCGGTGCAAAAACCAAAAGCGGTAAACCCTACGTGGGCTACAAGCTCTCGACGGATGTGGCGGTTTTTCCGGACGACGTGCGCCGGCTCCTCGATGGCGTCAACAAGCCCGCGACGACCAAGACGGCCGCGATGCTTCAAGCGACCTGGTCGGCGGAGCGCTTCTCGGCGCCCCAGCAGCAACGCATCATCGCCATTGCTCAGACGATGGTAGGCCTACGCTTCAAGGCCCATCCGCACTACGAGCAGTACTTCGGCTCGCTGGTGCGGGCCGTCAACGAGCTGCAGCTCAGTGGCTCCGCCGTGGACGACCTGCTGACGGTCTTTGAAAAAACGCTGGCTTATGAAACGCCGGCCGCCGTGCAGCAGGTGCTGGCAACGGTTTTCCTGACCCTCGACAAACGCACCCTGTTCGCGGGCCGCACCAACTCGTTGAAGATGGTGGGTGGCTCGTTCGCGTTTCAGTACTACGACGGCGAGCACCCCGCCCCCACTTTTGGTAAAATAGCGGAAGTGCCGAAGTCGGCGGAAGAAACGCCCGCCCCGCCACCGCCCGCCCCGGAGCCGGTCGCGGCGCCCGCGCCCGCCGCGCCGACGGCTGCCAAGAAAAAAACCGTCAAGAAGAAGTCCGCGCCCAAAAACAATGATGGCTGGGACACGGGCGGCTGGGATACCGGCGGCTGGGATACGACGCCCGCCCCCAAAAAAGCCACGGCCAAAGCGGCACCCGCTACGGATGGCTTCGAGACCGCCCCCGCAGCGCCCGCCCCGAAAGCCACCCCCGACCCCGATGATATCTGGAATTCCCCGGCCGTGACCGGCGACTGGAACGGCGGCGGCAACGGTTTCGACGAACCCGCGGCGGGCGCAGCGCGCACCTCCGGCATTATGCCCTATTCCGTAGCGGAAATGCCGCTTATCAGAGGCGCGACACTGGTACTCAAGGATGTGGACCTGGTGGTACAGACGCCGTTCGATTCGGTGGGCACCACGATCCAGAAAACCACGGGCGTGGTGATGCTCGACAAAAGCCTCTTCGTAGGCAATGGCGGGGTGGTGCGCTGGACGCCGATCAAGGAGCAGGGTGAGGCTACGGCCACGCTGGGGCAGTATCAGCTGGCGCTCAACAAGCCGGGCTTCAAGGCCGAAGGTGCTACGCTGAATTATCCGACGATGCTGGAAAAAGACATCACCGGCGTGTTCGAGTACCGCGCCGTGCGGCGCGACCGCCGGGGCCAAAGCTCGTTTCCGCGCTTTGCCTCGTTTACGAACGATGCCCGCGTCAAGACTCTGGGCGAGGACATCCGGTACCGGGGCGGTTTCGCCCTGACCGGGCCGCGCCTGAGTACGGGTGCCCTCGACGGCTCGTCGTCGAGCCTGATCCTGCTCAACGACGGCGCCGTGCGGGCGCGGGCGCAATCGCGCGCATTCACGCTCGGCGACTCGTTGCTGACGGCCGACCGCGCATCGGTCAGCCTCCGGCAGGGCGCCACCGACTCGATCACGCACCCCGGCATCAAGCTCAAATACGGCAAAAAAAGCCATATGCTGACCCTGGTGCGGGGCACGGGGCTGTACACCGCGACGCCTTACTTCGATACCTATCACCAGATGGAAATCAGCGCGGAATTACTGCGCTGGGACGTGCGGGCGCCCTACGTGAACCTATCGATGATTACGGCCAAGAACCAGGTGTTTGCCCGGTTTGCTTCGGTCGATTACTTCACCGACACCCAGTACCAACAGCAGCAGGGCCTGGCCAGCTTTCAGCCCTTGAAACTGGTGTACGCCTACGGCAAGGAAAAGAAAAAAGACAGTTTTTACCTGCTGGATTTGTCTCAGGACCGGAAAATTTCGCGCTCCACGCTGCACCAGGCAATGGTGAACCTGGCCCGCGAAGGCTTTATCGACTACGTGGGCCTGACCGGCGAGATCATTCTCAAGCCGAAGGCTACGCACTATGTGCAGGCCGCCGCTGGCAAAAAAGACTACGACCACCTGCTGATCAACTCGCTGTCGTCGGCGGGGAAAAATGCCACCCTGAACCTGCAAACCAACGAACTGCTGGTGCGCGGCGTGGAACGCTTCAATTTCGCGGCTGATACTGTGGAGGTGTATGCTCAACCCGATTCGGGCTTCGTGCGCGTGAGCAAGGACCGGAATATGAAGTTCAACGGCAAGCTGGTCGTCAACGACCTACGCTTTGTGGGTTCCGATTTTCAGTTTGACTATAAAGGCTTTTACATCGACCTCAACAAGATCGACTCGACCGTCGTGCGGAACCGCAAGCCCCCGAAGAAAGGCCGGCGGCGCGGCGCCCGCAGCGAGGACGAGCCGAAAGGCCCCCAGATGGTGCTCACCAACCGGGGGCAGCGCACCAGCGGCCGGCTTTACCTGAACCGCCCCGACAACCGTTCCGGCCGCCGCAAGCTCGGCTCATTTCCGACGTTCGAGTCGCAGTCGCCGGCCTTCATTGCCTTCAACAGCCCCGACGTGCAGGGTGGCGCCTACGATTCGACGGTCTATTTCGAGGTGCCGCCGTTCAAGCTCGACTCGCTCAACGGCAGCAGTAAATCGAAGGTGGGACTGAAAGGCACCTTCCACTCCGGCAAAATCTTTCCGCCTTTCGAGACCACGATGAAGCTCCAGGCCGACGGCTCGACTGGCTTCGTGCACAAGGCGCCCGCGGGCGGAATGCCGGCCTACGGTGGTAAAGGCCAGTTTATGAATACGATCCGAATGGACGGCCAAGGCTTGCAGGGCGAAGGCGAACTGGTGGTGAAGGGCGCCAAGCTGAAGAGCGACCAGTTCGTGTTTTACCTCGACTCGGCCGTAGCCGTGGGAAAAAGTGTGACGATTGCGGCCTCGGCCACGACCCCCAAGCTGGAAGGCGAAAACTACCTGATGAAGTGGTTCGCCGAGAAAGACTCGCTGGCGATGAATTCGCAGCAGGACCCTTTCAAGCTCTACGACGGCACCACCACCCTAACCGGTACGGCCGTGGCAACGGCGCGCGGCATCGGCGGCAATGGATTGGTGGAGAACGATTTAGCGCGAATCACTTCTCCGGACCTGGCCTTCGGCCCTACCTCGTTCAAAGGCAAGCGGGCGGAGCTTCAGATCAAATCAGACGACCCTAAGAAGCCCGTATTGCGGGCGCTGGGGTCGAGCTTTACCTACAATATTGCCGACGGTTACGCGGATTTCGTGCCGGAAGAGGAGGGCAAAGCCAGCACCGAACTGACGGGCGTGCAGTACAAAACGTCGTTGCCGGGCGGCCACTGGGACTTCCGCAAGAAGCAGGTAACGATGAAGGCGACGGAGGGAATGGGCCTGAACCGCTCGATATTTACTTCGACCAAACCGGACCAACTGGGCCTGCGCTGGCCCGCCGCCGCCGCCACCTATGACTTGGAAAAAGTGCAGCTCCGGGCCACTGGGGTGCCTTATATCACGGTAGCCGACGCCCGTATCCGGCCCGATTCGGCGCGCGTCATCGTGACCCGCAACGCTACGATTCAGCCGTTTCAGAAGGCCGTCGTGACAATGGATACCGTGACGCACTTCCACCGCCTCTTCGACGGGCAGATTCAGGTCGTCTCGCGGCTGAAGTTCACCGGCTCGGCTTCGTATCGGTACGTGGGGCAAGGTCGCGACTCCACCACCCTGACTTTCAATGATTTTCGCTTTGACTCGGCCGCCGTGCTGCTCGGCGCGCCCGTGAGCGAAGCCACCGGTAAGGCGCGGAAAGACAAAGAGAAGGCCGGCAGTGCCTTCGCGCAGGCGCCGGGCATCGTGACGAAGGCCCGCGCCACGGTGTCGGACAAAGAAGAAGTGCTCGTGGCCCCGCGCGTCCAGTACCGGGGCGGGGTAGCGATCATCTCGCGCAAACGCGGACTGATCAACGACGGCGAGGGCAAACTCAAGTTCTCGAAGACCCTGACGGCCTCCGACTGGTTTGCCATCCGCGATTCGCTCGACCCCAACAACCTGCGTTTCAGCATCGGCGGCCTGAAAGCAGCCGACGGCACGCCGCTGACGACCGGCATTATGCGCGCCGACGAAACCGGCAAGCTCTACCCGCTCTACGTGGGCGTGAAACCGAACGAGCAGGATTTGCCCCTCATCGAAGTAGCCGACGAACTGGTCTATGACAAGCCAAAGGACGTTTTCACGCTCGGCAACCAGAAACGCGACGGCTTCGAGATCAACGAGGGCAACGTGATGACCTACAACGGCAAGACCGGCGGCATCACCTGGCGCGGCAAGATGCGCTTCATCAATGGGTCGGGCAGTTTTCAGCTCGAAGCCAGCGGCATTGGGGCAGGTATCCCGGACTCGACGCAGTATAACGTGGACGCCTTCATCACGATGAACGCCATTATGCCCGGCAAGAGCCTGGCCATTATGGGCGAAAACCTGCTGAAAGAGACGCCCCAACACCCGCGCGCCGTGCAGTTGGCCGACCCCCTGACCTCGAAAATGGGCGACTTCATCGGCTCGGCCGAAGTCAAAAAATTCAACGCTGTGAAGCCGGGCACGGCACCGGCGCCGCTATTCAAGGTCAGCCCGAAATTCGAGCGCTCATTCGTCATCAACGAAGTGGCGCTGAAGTGGTCGCGCAAGAACAAGGCGTGGTACAGCACCGGACCGATTTCGATCTCCAACATATTGGGTGTGAACGTAAACGCGTCCATCGATGGCTTCCTCGAAATCAAGCGCACGGCCGAGGGCGATGTGGTGGAATTTCTGATCGAAGCCAATCCCGAAACCTGGTACCACTTCAAATACGCCAACAATACGGTGCTGACCTGGAGCGCCTCCGAAGCCTTCAACACCGAGGTGGCCACCAAGCAGAAAGAAGACTACAACGTGGCCCAGACCTACGGTGTGTACGCCGGCGACGACTTCCAGAAAGACCAGTTCCGGGCCTTCTTCATCAAGCAGTACCGGTCCGACGAAGAGCGCCGCAAACTCAAGCGCAAGCCGGGCGCGAGCGCCCCCCCGAAGCCCGCCGCGACGCAGGATTCTTTCCAGGCCGACCCCAATGCCGCTGCCGACGGCGAAACGGGCAAAAAGAAAAAGAAAAAGGACGGCGACGAAGCTACGCTCCCTAATCCGGACCCCGCCAGCCCGCCCGCCGGGGACGCTGACGCCGACACCGGTCGGAAGAAAAAGAAGAAAAACGACGACGAAGTAGCGCCGCCCAACCCCAACTTCTCGTCCGACCCGCCCGCCGAGGAAACCGAGGGTAAGAAGAAGAAAAAGAAGAAGGACAAAGCCAACGACGATGCCTTCGGCGAACCGACCTCGCCGCAGTAGCCCAGCCCACTGCCGCTGACGCCCGTCGGCCGGAAGGTCGTACGACGGCTTACTTTCGCCGCTGATGCCGTTTATCGCCCTCGCCTTCCTCGCCTCCTACTTCGTGGGCGCCATTCCCACCGCGCTCTGGGTAGCGCGCTGGTTTTACCACCTCGACATCCGCCAGCACGGCTCCGGCAACTCCGGCGCCACTAATACCTTCCGGGTGTTGGGTAAGCGCGCTGGCACGGGCGTGTTGCTTTTCGACATTCTGAAAGGCTTTTTGGCGGCATTCAGCGCCCACGCGCTGCTGCGGGCGGGCCTGATTCAGCCCGACGATCTGGTGAAATTTCAGCTTGCCCTGGGTCTCACGGCGGTGCTGGGCCACATTTATTCGGTGTTCGCGGGCTGGAAGGGCGGCAAGGGGGTGGCCTCGCTGCTGGGCGTGGTGGTGGGCGTGGCGCCGCTGCCGGCGGCGGCCTGCATCCTGGTGTTCGTCACGGTGTTGTGGTTCACGTCGTACGTCAGCGTCTCGTCGATGACGGGCGCGGGCGCCTTTCCGCTCCTGACCTGGGCGCTCGGCCCGCGCGACCCCTGGCTGCTCGGCTTCGGCGCGCTGGTGGCCGGGCTGGTGGTGTACACGCACCGCGTGAACATCAACCGGTTGCGGACCGGTACCGAGAGCAAAGTGAACCCCTTTGGGCGGAAAAACAACGCCGGTTGAAGTCGGTTAAGGAGGGGTTGCAATGGATGCAAGCATACCAAGCGCGGTTTCCGTTGTAACTTGGCTGCCCGAACCGTTTCACGTGCTCATTTTCAACCCCCTCCTTTAAAATTTCGATGGAAGTCCAGCAAAGCACCCTGATCAAAGGCGGCGAGTTCCTGCTTCGCCCCACGGAAGCCGAAAGCGTTTTCACGCCGGCCGATTTCAACGAAGACCAGCGAATGATGGCCGACTCGGCCCGCGCCTTCGTGCAGCAGGAAGTAATGCCCCTGCTCGACCGCCTCGACAATCACGAGGAGGGCCTGATGGAAGGCCTGATGACGAAGGCCGGCGCCCTGGGGCTGTTTGGCGTCAGCATCCCGGAAGCCTACGGCGGGCTGGAAATGGACTTCAATACGGCTCTGCTCGTGACCGAAGCCGTGGGTTCCGGCTACTCGTTTCCGGTGGCGTTTGCCGCCCACACGGGCATCGGTACGCTGCCGATCCTGTACTTCGGCACCGAGGCCCAGAAGCAGCAATACGTGCCCGCGCTGGCTTCCGGCGAGATGATCGGCGCCTACTGCCTGACCGAACCCGGCTCCGGCTCTGATGCTTTGGGAGCAAAAACCCGCGCCGACCGCGCGCCGGACGGTGGCTTCATCCTGAACGGCCAGAAAATGTGGATCACCAACGCGGGCTTTGCGCAGGTATTCATCGTTTTCGCGCAGGTCGATGGCGACAAGTTCACCGGCTTCATCGTGGACCGCGACACGGCCGGCGTCACCTTCGGCCCCGAAGAGCACAAGATGGGCATCAAAGGCTCATCTACGCGGCAGGTGTTTTTCAACGACGCGAAAGTCGGCGCTGATCAGGTGCTAGGCGAGATCGGCAAGGGCCACCTGATTGCGTTCAACATCCTCAATATCGGCCGCATCAAGCTGGGCGCGGCGTGTCTGGGGGCAGCCAAGGGCATCGTGGAGCGCTCGGTGAAGTACGCCAACGAGCGTTACCAGTTCAAGCTGCCAATCTCGAAGTTCGGCGCCATTCGCCATAAGCTGGCCCAGATGGCCGTGCGAATCTGGAACACCGAAGCCGCGCATTACCGCGCCGGAATGGAAATTCACCGCCTGGAACAGCAACTGCTCAGCGAAGGCAAGGGAATGAACGAAGCCCTGCTGGGCGCAGCCCGCGAGTTCGCGGTGGAGTGTTCGATCCTGAAAATCGACGGCTCCGAAGTGCTCGACTACGTGGCCGATGAGGGCGTCCAGATTTACGGCGGCTACGGCTTCTCGGCCGATTACCCGATGGACCGCGCCTACCGCGACGCCCGCATCAACCGCATCTTCGAGGGCACCAACGAGATCAACCGGATGCTGATGGTGGATATGATCCTGAAGAAGGGCCTGAAAGGCGAGCTGGACCTGCTCACGCCGCTCAAAGCCATTCAGGAAGAGCTGATGAGCATCCCGTCGTTCGCAGACGATGATGATTCGCCGCTGGCCGCCGAGAAGCAGATCATCGCCAACCTCAAGAAAGTGGCCCTGATGATTGCCGGCCAAGCCGTGCAGCAGTTTATGGCCACCCTGCAAAAGGAGCAGGAGATTCTGATGAACGTGGCCGACATCGCCACCCGCGTGTACATCGCCGAAAGCGGCCTGCTGCGCGCCGAAAAAGAGCTGACCCTGAAGGGCGAAGCCGCCGCCGCAATGGCCCTCGACCTGGCCCGCGTCGACCTGCACGAAGCCATCGATGCCGTGGCCAAAGCCGGCAAGGACGCCATCTCGGCAATGGGTGAAGGCGACCAGCAGCGAATGCTGCTGATGGGCCTCAAGCGGTTCACGAAAGCCGAACTCTTCAACTCCAAAGACGCCCGCCAGCGCATTGCCAAGGCGATGATCGAGGCGAACGGGTATCCGTTGTAAGGGGACCTTTCACGAAAAGCTGCTGAACGGCGCACTCCGACCCGCTTTTCTACGCAACAACCCGTCGTTTCCACCTGGAAGCGACGGGTTGTTTTTTGATCCGCCGTTACCGCCCGCGCCGCACGGCCAGCAGCAGGTTCGATTCGTTGGGGCGCCAGTTGTAGCCGGTGCCAAAGGGCAGGCGGTGCGGGCGGTGGACGGAGTCGCGGTAGAGCTGCTTGAGGTCGTCCTGGTAGTGCTTGGCGAAGAGCGAAATCGGCTTCGAGTAGTGGCCGTAGGGCGTGAACCGCCACTGGCCGGGCGGGAAATAGTCGAAGGCGATGCCCGAATCGTCCTGCACGATGGCGTCGGACTGGCGCAGCACGGTGTTGCGGATGCGCGAGAAGTACGCCTTGTGCATCAGGTACGAGGCCGACTTCACGAACGTCGCCACCGGCCCCAGCGAACCGATGAACGGCAGCAGGCCGGGCGCCTGGCTCAGGTGGCCGTCGGAAATGTCGGCTGAGAAATAGTACACCGTCTGGGCGCGGCCCGTGGAATCGACGAGCGTCAGGCGCGAGCCGGGCACGTCCGGGCTGCCTTCGCGGGCGGCGCTTTCGGCCAGCGCGCCGGTGGGCGTCAGGTGCACCAGTTGGGCGTTGACGACGCGGTGGCCAGTGCGCGCTGCGAAGAGCAGCAGGATGGGCAGCGTGCCGTCGAGTTCCGCCGACTTGAAGTCCTTTTCCATCGAGATCGTCCGGAAGAAGCTGAAATTCAGCACCGACCACAGCGCGCCCTGCGTCATTTTGAAGATGCCCGGCTGTTGCAGCACGGCCGGCGTGGGCAGCGCCCCCACGGGTTCGAGGCCAATCATCACGTAGGTCTCCGCCTGCGGAAAGAACGAGTGGACATTGAGCAGGTCGGGGCCGCTGAACGGGTAGAACACCGTGGGCAGGGCCGTCGCCACGGAATCCAGCTCCTGAGCCGACCACTGCCGGATCGGCGCCGTATGCGAGCGCGTGTACTGCCGCCACTTGGCGCCCGTGGTGGCCCGGAACGTGCGCCAGGCGCGCGAGGTCAGCGCCGTGTCGGGCAGCGGGGCGCCTGGCCGGGCGGGCAGGCCGGCGAGGTAGCGGCCGAAGGCATCGTAGAACCCATCGGCGCGGCTCGTATCAGCGGCGGGCAGCGCGCGGGCGGCGGGGCGGGTAGCCGGGTCAGCGGCACCGTCAGCCGTACCCACGCGCGGCGCGGCCAGCGAATCGGGCAGGTCCGGGGCGGGCGCGGTGCCGGGACTTTTTTCCGCCGGCTCCTCGCTGGACGGTTGCCGGGACTCGGTTTTGCGGGAATCAGTACTGCACGCGGCCAGCGTCAGCAGCGCGGCGAGATAGAGGAAGGGAAGACGCATTGGGGAAGAGGATTTTCTCGCAGGGTTCGCCGGGTGCCGCGGGGGCGAACGGCGCGTTGGGGAGGAACAGGCGGAAGGCTTTTGGGCGGACCCTTACGCCGGGCGTCGGCGGCGCGTCAGCAGGGCGTACACGGGCAAGCCTACCAGCAGCGTGGCCAGCCCGGTGAGCGATTCGGCGGGTTTTTCGCGCAGCAAAAACGTCAGCGTCCAGCCACTGAGCAGCAGGAAGAGTAGCGGCGTGAGCGGGTAGCCCCAGGCGCGGTAAGGGCGGGCCAGGTTGGGGCGGCGGAAGCGCAGGACGAACACGCCGGCCACCGTCAGGAACGTGAACAGGTTCAGCACGAAACCCGCGTACACCAGCACCTGCTCGAAGGAGGCCGTCAGCAGGAAGGCGAGCGTGAGCAGGAGTTGCGCGCCCAGCGCCCGCAGCGGAATGCCGGTAGTGGGTTGCCGGCGCGCCAGCCAGTGCAGGGCGAGCAGGTCTTCGCCGATGGTCTGGACGATGCGCGGCCCCGCGAAAATCATCGCCGAGATGGTCGAAGTCAGCAGGGCCGCAATCAGCAGGCCCATCAGGCGGGCGGCGGCGGGCTGAAAGAGGCGTTCGGCGGCCAGCAAACCCACTTCGACCCGGCCACTGAGGTCGGGCAGCGGCGTGACGCGCAGAAACGCGTAGTTCAGCCCCACATACAGCGCCGCCACCAGGGCCGTGCCGGTGAGCAGAATCTGCGGCAGGCGGCGCTGCGGCTCCCGGATTTCGCCGGTGATGTAAGCCGCCGCGTTCCAGCCGGAATAGGCGTACGAGACGTACACCAGCGACACCGCGAACGCCGGCGAAGCCACCAGCGCCCAGTCGCCGGGGGCCCACCCGATGCCGCCCGTTGGCAGCGCCGTCGGGATGCCCGGCCGCAGCGCCGCCCCGATCAGCACCAGCACGGCCAGCACCTTGAGCGTGGTGAGCGCCACCTGCACCCGCGCCCCGGCCCGCACACTGGTGGCGTGCAACAGGCTCAGCAGCACCACCACCCCCACCGACAACGGCAGCGGGCTGACCTGCGGATAGATGCCCGCCACGTAGCGCCCCAGCGCCATCGCGGCCAGCGCCGTGGGCGCGGCAAAACCCACCGTGGCCGACGCCCAGCCGCTGAGAAACCCCACGGCGGGGTGGTAAATCACGGACAGGTAATGGTACTCGCCGCCGGAGCGCGGCATTGCCGCCGCCAGCTCGCCGTAGCTCAGGGCGCCGCACAGGGCCACGACGCCGCCCACGGCCCAGAGCAGCAGCAGCGGCCCCACCGAGGGCGTGCCGGGCACCTGAAATCCCAGGCTCGTGAACACGCCCGTGCCCACCATATTGGCCACGACGAACGTGACGGCGGGCCAGAAACCCAGAGAACGGACGGAAGGCGGGGCTTCGGCAGGCATTCAGCGGGGATTCAGCGGGGGATTCAGCAGCAAGGAGCGCAGCAGACAGGGGCGTAAAGGTCGGCCGGAGCGGGCGTTTCGGCGCCCCTTATCCGGGCGCTGCCCCTTACCGCCATTTGTTGGGGGCGGGCCGACTGACGGGCCGTTTTGCCGCCCCCGGCGGGGACGCCGGGCGGCGCGGCACCGGTCCCCGCCGCTGCCGGGTGGCCTGCACCCGGTCCACGAGCGGGCCGGTGAGCCAGCGCGTGGCCGGCCAGACACCGTAAACGCTGCCCGCCAGCAGGAGCCACAGCACGAGCGTGGCCGAAAACCAGCGGCCGAAGAAACCGTCGCGCAGCCCGAACAGGTAGCCGGTCAGCGTCAGGGCAGCGACGAGGCTCAGAAAGCCGAGCCAACCCAGGCGACGCGCCACGGGGTGGGCTTGCAGACGGGCGAAGAGAGCGGCGAAATCCACGGCGAAGGGCGAGCGGCGTGCGGTGCGCGCGACGCGGGCCGCAAAGGTCGGGCGGCGGGCGGCTACTCCCCTCCCCTCACCTCGGCGCCACGGCCACGGTTTGCTTGACTACCGTGAGGGCGCGGGCTGGCGGTCGTCGGTCGAGCCGTCCCAATTGGAAGGCGCCCGTCTGGCTCAGCGTCTGCTGCTGCACCAGGCGACGGGCAAGGTTAACGAATAAAGATAAGTTTTTCTTGCACAGGCAGCGGGTGCATCGTTCCTTTGTGGCCCTATACCCTTTTGGCCCTGATTAACTGTCCTTCGGCTTCATTTCATCCATTTTTACCCTTGTTAAGGTTATGGTAAACGTAAGTTTACATTCGGCGCTTCGGCGCTTCGGCGCTACGGCGCTTCGGCGCTCTTTAGTGCGCTGCTGATGGCAGCGGCTTCTAATCCCCGGCCGGCGGCGGCTCAGTCAGTGCCTGGTGGCACGGCTACCACCAGTAGCACCGTAGTCCCAACCAGCGAATGCGACTGGTTGATCATTTCGGATGCCGTCGATTGCAATACGCCGGCTGTACCAGCCCCGACGACGGTGCGTCGAGATCCCAGCTACGTATGCGCCGGCGAGTGCCACGGATTTAAAGCTTCGCGGGACGTTTTTTCGATGGAATATATTTTTACATATTATACAGAAAACAATAACACCTACCAGGAGCGGTGGAAATACCGGACGGGGATTCACCCCAATCAGCCGCAACCATTGATTGCCCGGATGCACGCGACGGTGCCCTGTACCGCCTTATATGCCTACGACCTGGCCTCTTGGAACCCCAGCTTCACCGGCGATTACGTCCGTAATCCGACGGTCGCGTGTAATACGGCCCTGGCCGGAGAGCGCATCGTGCGGGTGGATGTGGAAGCGCGGGGCGATGTGTATGCACTTGTATTATGCGCTCTTGGCAATCAAAACGGTACGCGTTCCACCACCCATACCTACTTCTACGGGGTTTCAACCCTTAATAATGTTGCCTTTACGCCAACCAACGGCAGTATTTGCCCCAATGTCAATTACCCGGTCACGGCTACGACCACGCCCTTTGCTACTTCCTATGAATGGCAGTTAGCCGAACAGGTCGGCACCACCCGAACGGGTCTCGGCGCGGTCTGGTCCACGACTTCCCCCAGCACCCAGTTTTCGGTGCCCATTGCCTACACCGGGCGCTCCATCAGCGTACGCGGCCGCGCTGTGCGCAGTGGCCAGCCAGGCTGCAACAATGGGCGCAGCGCCTGGAACTACGCCGCGTTCCGGCCCGTGAGCGCCGTTCCGGCGGCTGCAACCGGCCTATTCTTCTCCGGGCCAGTTACAGTAGGCTCCCCTACCTCCATCCTGCTGCAACCGCCGCAGGATTCGCCGGTGCCGGTGGCTTCTTATCAATGGACGTGTTCCCGGCAGGGCACCGGACCGGTGAACTTGTTTGCGGGCGGCCTATTTACCGCCAACTCCACCTCAACAGCCGTTGGGCTGACGTTCCCCATCGCGGGCATCTATACGTTCAACGTACAGTCACTGGCAGCGGCGGGTACGACGTGTGGGGCGGGCGCGACGTACTCCCAGACGTTCAGCATTGGTATTCTGCCTGCCTGCCCTTTGCAGACAGAAGTAAAGGGCACCAAAACAATTTATAACAAAGTTGATTTGGGGGCGAATCCCAACGCCTCCTTTACGGGCATAAAAATTAATAATTTCGATCCCACGCTTACTTACTCCTTTGGTATCGACCAGATTCTGCCGCTGGGTTCACGAAATATTGAATCTGAAATTTTGCAGAATTACAACTCATCACTACGAGGAATTCAGTTCTGGATTGAGCGGAGGGCGCCCTACAATTTGGCTACCAATCCGCAGACGTTCCGGCTGACGACGACCGTCAGTAGCGGCAACGGCGCTCCCGTCGTGTGCCGTCAAACTATCACGATTCCCCCGCCTTGCCCGGAGACGCCCTTACAATGCCCCCCGCCTCCGGTAGAGCGCCCGGCCGCCGGCAACGGCGGCGGTGTTAAACGCTTTAGTGTATGGCCCAACCCTATTGCAGGGGACTATTTGACCATCACGGCTCCCGCCAACGAACGCTGCCTCAAAGCCAGTTTATATACGCTGCAAGGTCAAGAGGTTCGCTCGGTAGTCGCCCCAGAGCCGAAAGGTGCGATGGAACTGCAAATTCCGGTTACGGACCTGCGGAAGGGCACCTACTTGCTGCGCACCTTCGACGGGGCACAATCAGAGGTTACGCGCGTCGTCATTCAATAAAATCCGGCGGTAGGTTCCAGGCATCGGCGGGCACCCTGACGGGGTGGCCCCGCCGATGCCTGCGACGCCCGTCCCCGCTTGTATGAGCAGCCGAATCTTCCGGATGGCAGCCCTATTACTGCTGCTGTTCCTTCCGCTCCTGAGTCCCGCGCAGGTACAGCGGCTATATCAACAGGTGCCTTACGTTGCACAATACCCGCCGCCGGGGCGGACGATTTTCGATTTTGGCCAATCCCCGCCCCTGGTTCAGGCCGGACCGCTGGCGACCAATGACCGACTGCTTGACCTTCGCTTGGGCCGGGCCAGCATCGGCGACGGCTGCGGCCGCCTACGCTACTATTCGGACGGCCGCCGGCTGCTCGACGCGCGCGGAGTGCTGGTGCCCGGCGGCGGACAATTAGCCAGCCGTCGGCTTCCGCCCCGCGAAACGACCTTCAGCAGCGCCCTCAACGCCCTGCTTTTCGTGCCCCGGCCCCTAAGCCGGGATCGGTACTTTCTCTTTACCTCGGAGCAGGGTATCTGCGGCTTCAGTACGCAGCCGTGCCCCCAGGGAATCCAGCGCGCGCTCAGCTATGCCGAGATCGGCCCCGGCGCACCCGACGGCACCGGCCAGGTAGAGCGTGCCGATGTGCTGCTGTACCCGCAGGGCGTGACGGCGCTGACGGCCACGCACCACGCGAACCGGAAAGACTACTGGGTCGTGACGCGCCCGCTGCTGTCCACCCGCTTCTTCAGCTACCACGTCACCGAGCGGGGCGTCGCGGCGCAGCCCGTCGTCTCGCAGGTGCGCTCGTTCGCCGATTCGGTCAGGTCGCTCCACCTTTCCCCCGATGGGCAATATATTTACTATACGGGCTTCGTGGACAGCATCGCTTCGCAGAGCGGCTATTTCTACCGCGGGTTCGCCCGCAGCTACCTGGCCCGCTTCGATGCCACGACGGGCCGCATCAGTCAGGAGGTAGAGGTGTACTACACGGTGACGTGCGGCGACTTTTCGCCCGACAGCCGCTCTCTCTATCTGGGGCCTTCCGACGTACCCCGGGGAATGCGGCAGGTGACCATCAACCTCGCCGATAGCCTCGCGATGCAGACCACGATGAAGTGGTTCGCCAGCGACCCGCAAAAGGTCTACGACGAGTATTACTGGCCTTCCGGCTGGATTTGCCTGACGCCGGACCTGCGGATCTCTTATCTGGACGGTGCCTTTAAGAACCAGCCTTGTCCGCCTGGTTCCCCCGCCAACCAGGTCTGTCCGGAAGCCCCCCCTTGGATCGGCCAGATTCGGTATCCCAACCGGATCGATACGACCCGCCAGCTGCGCCGCCGCAGCCTGGCGGTGCCAACATTAGCGTTTCCGTTCAACAACTACATCGAATCGCTTTTGGTCGATACCCTGATCGAAGTCCGCCACCTGGGCGGCTGCGGCTCCGATACGGTGCAGTTCTGGCTCGCCAACCCCGGCTGCGCCACCACCCTGCACTGGCAATTCGACGACCCGGCCAGCGGCGCGGCCAACGAAACCACCGACTGGGCACCGCGCCACGTCTTCTCCCAGCCCGGCGTGTATCAGGTCACGGTCACCACCGACGACGGCCGCACCTACCCGCGCCGCGTGGCCGTAGATGCCTCCGGGGTGGGCGGCACCCCGCCCAATGTCTTCACCCCCAACGACGATGGCCTGAACGATACCTTCCTGACGCTGGCCGCCGCCGACGGGCCGGACTACCGCTTTCAGGTCTTCAACCGCTGGGGCGCGGCCGTCTTCACCTCCACCACCCCTGGCGAGGCGTGGCGCGGCGAGGGGCTGGCCGGCGGCGTGTATTTCTACCGCCTCAGCGCCCTGGATTGTGCGGGCCAAGTCCGGGAACGTCACGGCACCGTGACGCTGATGCGATAGCTCAGCGCGCCAATTCGGCGCGGCGTAGCTGCGGCCCCCTCCCCTCACCTCGGCGCCACGGCCACGGTTTGCTTGACTACCGTGAGGGCGCCGGACAGGTCGAAGAATTCGGCGTAAACGAGGTAGTAGCCGGTGGGCGCGGGCTGACGGTCGTCGGTCGAACCGTCCCACTGAAAGGCGCCGGTCTGGCTCAGCGTCTGCTGCTGCACCAGGCGGCGGGTGCGCCGCCCCTGCGCATCGAAGATCGTCAGGTTACCCACGTAGCCGGGGGCGGGCAGGGCGTAGGAAATGAGCGCGAACGAGGTCATCCCCGGCGGAATCACGCGCGGCTCGATTTGCAGGGCATTTTCGGGCGGGGTGGTGGCGGTGCGCCGCTGCGAGTTGGCGCGGCCGGGCGTGGCAAAGCCCACGTCGGCGGTGGCGGAGGCGAAATTGGCGGCTTCGGAGGGCCCGTTGGCATCGAGGCGTTCCAGCGAAACCCCCTCCGCGTTATTGAGCAGCGCGAAGTGCTGGCGCTGGTCGTAAGCCACTTGGTCGAGAACCGTCGAATCCGGGCCCAGCAGCACGACGGTGCCGGCATCGTCCGGGTACGAGGGCAATGCCGCGACGGCCAGCAGCCGCGCGCGGTCCACGGAAAGCGGGTATTGTTTCGCCACCGAATCGGGCTGCGGGCTGACGGCCACCAGGGCCCCCGGCCGCAGCGTGAAGGGCGGCAGCGGCCGGGGCTGGTACAGCGAATCGCCGCGCAGGTTGGCCAGAAGCCAGCCGCTGAGGTCGAGCACGCGCGTCGAGCGGTTGTAGATCTCCACGAAATCGGCGCCGCCGGGGCGGGGGTTGAACAGGATCTCGTTCACCACCACGTCGCCGGGGCGGGGCGTTTCGGGCACCAGCAGCGCGGCCGTCAGCGTGTCCGGGGCGGCGTTGCCGGCGCAGTCGGTCACGCGGGCCGTACCCGTGCCACCCGTGCCGAAGCGCAGGCGGTACGTCAGGCCCACGGCCAGGGGGGCGGCCAGGGTCAGATCGACCTCCCGGAACTCCGGCCCGCGCACCCGCGCGCCGGTCACGGTGGGGGCCGCAGCGCCGGGTAGCGTCAGGGCGTAAGCGGCGGGGTCGAGAGTTGAAAGCGAGTCGAGCTTTTCCGTGAACCGAATCCGCACCCGGCGCCCGTCGGGCAGTACGCGGGCGCTTTCGACGGCCGGCGGCACCTGGTCGGGCAGCGCGGCGCGTACGCTGTTGGGCTGGCCGGGGGTGCCGTTGCCGCCGCTGACCGAGGCCGTCCAGTTCGGGGCGCCACCGCAGGGCCAGGCGGTATCGATCATCTCCAGCGACCAGCCGCCCGCCTGCTTTTCGGGGTCGCGGTACCACGCATCGCGGTACGCCACCGAGAACAGGAGCTGCCCGTCGGGGCGGCGTAGCACGAGCGTATCGCCACTGTTATTGAGGGCGGGGAAGTTCGTCAGCGGAAAAACCGGTGCCTGATACTGCCCGAACAGCGCGCCGCGCGTCGAACCGCACACAATGGCGTAGGCGCCCGGTGCCAGCGTGGCGCCCGCCGGAAAGCGCGCGGCGTTGCCGGTGGCGCCCTGCTTACGCAGGCTAATGTCGCTGAGGTCGAGGAGGCGCGCCGTAGGGTTATGGATTTCGATGTACTCGGTCAGCGGCAGGTTGCCGAAGTTAGGCGTTTCGTCGGCCAGGATCTCCGTGATTTCCAGCTCGTACAACCCCGGCTCCGTGCCCAGGCCCACGGCGATGGCCAGCGGCACGGCCGGGGCGTTGCCGGCGCAGTCGCGGATGCCGGTGGTGAAGAGCGTGTACCGAACGCCCGCCGCCAGCGGGGCGCCCAGCCGGAGCGTGACGGTGGCGCGCTGGTTAGGATCGAAAGCGGTTTGGCTGATGGGCAAGGCCGGGTCGAGCCGGAACGCGCCCGGCCCGGCCGAGAGGGAATCGACGGGTTCCGAGAACGTCACGACCAAGGTCTGGCCGTCGGGCACGGCTACGCGCACGAGCCCGGGCGGACGGGTGTCGGGCGTGGGGTCGTAAGTGCTGTTGCGCCGGCCGGGCGTGCCGCCGCTGGGGTCGGTGGAGGCTTGCCAGTTGGCGCCGTCCGGGCAGGTCAGCAGGGGGTTACGCTTCTCCAGGCTCCAGCCGCCGGCCTGCTTGGCGGCGTCCTGGTACCAGGCGTCGGTATAGGTCAGGCGGTCCAGCTCCGGGATGCCACCGGGGCCGAGCAGGCGTACCTGGTCGCCGGACTGGTTCAGCAGCGGAAAGCTGGTGACGGGCACCGGCCGCACCCCCAGCGGCGCCAGCAGCCCCCGGTAAGCGGCGGTGTCGGCCACCGGGCACAGCACGGCGTACTGGCCGGGCGCGAGCCGTCCGCCGGTCAGGCGCCCGCCAGCGTTGGCGCCGACCGTGCTCAAGTCCTGCAACTTCCAGCCGGTCAGGTCGAGGGTTTTGGTGCTGACGTTCAGGATTTCCACGAACTGCCCGGTCGGCAGGCCCACCACGGGGTTCGAGTCGATGTAGAGTTCGTTGATGACCACATCGCCGGGAGCGGGCGCCACGGCCAGCAGCAGCGGGGCCGTAAGGGCGGGCGCGACGTTGCCGGGGCAGTCGCGCAGGCCGCTGGCCGTCAGTGCATAACTCACGCCCTGCGTCAGGGGCGCGCTCAGCGTCAGCAGCACGACGCGGAGCGAATCGGGCACGTAGCGCACGGCCGTGAAGCGGGCGCCGCCGCCGGGCGTCAGGGCAAACGCCGTCAGGGGCGCGGATGCCGTGTCGATGGGTTCCGAGAAGGTCAGCGCCACCGTGAGCGCATTCCGCAGGGTGGCGCCGGCCAGGACGGGCGGCGTGGTATCGGGGCCACTGCTGAACACGCTGTTGCGCCGGCCGGGGGTGCCGCCGCTGGGGTCGGTGGACGCGAGCCAGTTGGTGGCGTCGGCGCAGGTCAGCAGCGGGTTGCGCTTTTCGAGGGACCAGCCGCCGAGCTTTTTCACGGGGTCCTGGTACCACGCGTCGGTGTAGCGCAGGTAGTCGAGACGCTGCCCGGTGGCGTTGAAAAGGCGCACCTGGTCGCCGCTGAGGTTGAAGGTCGGGAAGCTGCTGACTGGCACCGGCCGCAACCCCAGCGGGGCCAACAGCAGACGGTAAGCGGCAGTGTCGGCGGTGCGGCACAGCACGGCCGTCTGGCCGGGTGCCAGAACGCGCGCGGCGACTGGGGGCAGCAGGGTGCCGCCGGAGCCGGTGGCGGTGGCATCGCGCAGGCGGCAACCGGTGAGGTCAAGCGGGCGCGCCGAGACGTTCAGGAGTTCCACGAACGGCCCCGGCGGCAAGCCCACTACGGGACTGGGATCGATGTACAACTCATTGATCAGCAACTCACCGGGAGCGGGTGGTGTGGCCGGAATGGCAAACTGAAACGCGCCGCGCAGGGGCCCCGGCGTGACGTTGCCGTACAGATCTTCAGCCACGCCGACGGTCAGCACGTTGCGGCCGGCGGGGAGGGTGGCGCCGAACGTGAGGTTCACCACGGCGGCGTTCTGGGGGTCGAGGGTGGCGGCGGTGGCCGCGCCGAGGCCCGCCAGGGTGTAGGTGCCGGGCGTTTGAGCCCCGGCCAGCGGCTCGTCGAAGGTCAGCCGCAGGGTGGTGGCCGACGTGGACGCAACCGCCCGCAGCGAGGGCGGCGCGGTGTCGGTGACGCGGAAGTCGTCAAAGAAGAATTTGAGGTTATTGGTAGCCGAGTAGCGCGTCAACACGCCGAGCCACTGCGCGTTGCGGTACGTCGAGTCGATGCCCGTGCCTTGCAGCGCGTAGGCGGTGCCGGCGCCGGTGGGGTCGGCTTCGAGGGTCCATTCCGCGGCGGCGTCGCGCGTTACCCGGATGCGCACCAGATTATCGGTGCTGGATGCCAGCAGCCCGTCCGGGCCATCGACCACGTACACGGGCGCGGCCGTGGGGCCGTCCTTGCGGAAGAGCGCCACTTCGTCAGGGGTGCCGCCCAGGCGCACGAAGTAGCCGTGCCCGCCACCCTGCAAGCGTGCCGAGTCGCTCAGCAGAAAGACATCGGCCAGGTTGCCCGACGAGGTGGCGAACTTGAGGTTCGCCCAGAACTCCCAAACCGCGGCGCCGCTCACCCGGCAGGGCGTGGCCAAGGCGCGCACGGTGGTGGTGACGGCCGGACCGTTGGACTGAAGCCGCAAAGCGGGGTTCACTAGAAAATCGGCCGTCTGGCCGCTCCAGGCGGGGTTTTGGGTGAAATCGCCGTCGGTAAACGACTCCTGAAGCTGGGCCGCCGCCGGTCGTGCCAGCGTCAGCAGCCCCACGAAACCAGCAAGCGCAAGCAACCGCATCGGGGCCGAACCGCGCGGGAAAGGGCGCCGCACGCTTCGGAAGGCGTAAGATATAGCCGCGGCCGGGTTTGGGGGCGCGAGGGGCGGGGCAGCGGCGGTGGTTAGCGCGGTGGCGGAAGCCGAGGAGCCGCTGTTTCGGTCCCAGGCTCCGAAGCTGATTTAAAATAGTTTGTTTCCCCAGCAAGTGGGCCCGACGCTGGCACGGCGGCTAAAAAGGGCCAATACGCCTGTTCAGGGCTTAATAATTAAAATCTATTTTGAAAAAAGCCGCGAAGGTACGCGCGGCCGTATCGTACTTCCAAATTATCTTTTTACGCCTTGACTTTGGCTCACCCCACCGCGTATCTTGCTGCCGCTTCGGTTGAAGCCCGTTTTATTTTTTCCATTTTTTCATTTCTGAGCCGAATGACATTCTTTTCCGCTTGCCGCTCCGGCGGTGGCCTGCCCTCAATATGGAGGGGGGCGATATGGCAAAAGTCACCGTCCCGCTGGGGGACGGTCCTGCTGATGTTGCTGCTGCTGAGTAGCGCCGATGCCCGCCGCGCGTGGGCGCAAACCCTGACGGTGCCGCTGGGCACGGCCGGGCAGTTCGGGCTATTGAGCGGCGGCACGCTCCGCACCGATTCGGCCACCGCCGTGCGCGTGGCGGGCCGGGCAGGCGCCGCCTCGGCCATCACCGGCCCGATCACGGCCGATGGCGGCCTGTATCGCCCTACCGCGGGCGGCAGTCCCAATGCCACCACCGTCGCGGCACTCACCGATCTGGCCACCGCCCGCGCCTGGTGCGCGAGCCAAACCAGCCAGCCGCTGACCAGCCTCAACGGCCAGACCCTGACCGGCGGCGTTTATACGCTGACGGGCACCACCACACTGGCCGCTGCCAACCCCTTGACGTTGAGCGGCCCGGCGGGTACCACCTTCGTCGTAACCGTGACCGGCGCCCTGACGCTGGCGCCCGGCGCCGTGGTGCGCCTGACGGGCGGCGTCACGGGGGCGTCGGTTTACTGGAATATCGGCGGTACCCTGACGGCCAGCCGCTCCGGCGGGCTGCCCGGCTACGTGCTGGTGGGCGGGCACGCCACCCTGGCCCAGGGCTGGCCCACCCGCTCGGCGGTGCTGAGCCAGGGCAATATCACGCTGCAAAATGCGCGGTTCGAGCCGGTGGATGGCGGCGGGGTGTTTTTTGCTTCGCCTGCCAGTAATCCCGTATGCACCCCTTCGGCGGCCATTGTCAATACTGCCCCGTGTCCGAATCTGGTGGACAACGGCGATTTTGAACGGGCTTTTCCCGGTTTGATCGCCCCAACCCAGCTTTCTAATATCTGTGATCACGCTGGCACGGCAAATGCCGGCAATACGCGCAATGAACTGGCGGCCTGGGGCAGCGCTAATGAAGGTACGCCGGACTGGTTCCGAACCGGCGCTCCTAACGAGGTGAATGTACCGGTGAACGCGCGCAACGATCTCTTTATGACTCCACCTAACACGCAGAACCCAGCGCCAATTCGTCTGAACGGTTTGGCGTATGCGGGCGTGTGGGCGACGGCAGATCTCGACAATGGTGCGGACGCTGCTCCTACAATGTACCGGGAATATTTGCAGCAGGAATTAGCTACCCCGCTGACGGCAAGGCACTATTATGCCGAATTCTTTTCGCGCGTCGCATTCAACAGCAACGGCGTGATTCGCCGCCTGGGCCTGACGGTGCTACCGACCGCACCGGCCCGGCAAGGAAACGGGCTGCTATTGGACGCAGCCAATGTGCCGCTGATGCCGCTGGTTACGAACCTGGCGCCGAACCCACAACTGAACCTGAACTGGACCCGTACCGCTGGCTGCTTTCAGGCAACGGGAGGCGAACGGTCGTTGATCATTGGAAACTTTGATGATTTGCTTGCCTCCCGTTACACTTCACGGGTGCCAGCCTGGCATCAGGAGTTTTACAGCGATCGCCTCTTAGCCTGTTTCACTTACATCGACGACGTCCTGCTCCAGGCCTTCCCGCAAGCCATCGTCTTCGTGCCGACCTTCTGCGACCGCCTGACCGTGGACTGCCCGCTGCCGGCAAGCAGCAATGCCAACTATATCTGGCACGACCTGACCGCCAACATTCCCTACCCGCCCAGCACGAACCCGGTGTTCGTGCTGCCCGCCGGGGCCATCGGCCATACTTTCGAGGTGACGATCAACGTGCCGCCCGCCGACCCGCAGGGCGCGGCCTACCCGCCCGTCACGCTCCCGGCCGTTTCGACTGGCGGCTACGATATCGCCAACGGCCTGACGGTGCTTACCGGCACGACCATCACCTGGAATGCCACTCCCGCGCCGCGGACCGTGCGCGGCCCGGTGGTGGTCCAGGACGGCGCTACGCTGATCATCGATGGTGCGACGGTTCGGTTTGCCGATACCCGCACCTACCAGACTACGCTGACGGCTACGCCCACCAACCCCACCTACGTGCTGGTGGAGCGCGGCGGAAAGCTGGTCGTCCGGAACGGCGCCCGCCTGACGAGCCTCGACAACCTGCCCGCCGGGCCGTGCCTGAAACCGCACTATTACTGGGACGGCATCATCGTGCAGGGCAACCCCGCCGCCGCCCAGCAGGCCCCCAGCGAGCCCGGCCCGCAGGGGCAGGTCGAGATTCGCAATGCGACCGTCGAAAATGCCTACTACGGCATCCTGGCTGGCAACCTGACGTACGTCACGGGTCAGGCGACACCCGCCATCAGCGGCTATAACCAGTACGGCGGGGGGCTGGTGACGGGGCGGGACGCCACGTTCCATAACTGCAATATCGGGGTTTACCTGGGGCCGTTCGCCGGCCCGGTGACGCCCACCGACCAGCCGATGAACCTGAGCAGCCTGGATTTCTGCACGTTCCGGCGCGATGCCAATTGGCAGCCGCGCACCTACGTACTGAACACCACGCCCACCACCACCACCACCGTCACCACGGCCGTACCGCAGCAAACGGCCTGGGGCGTGGCCCTCTACGGCGTGAACCGCCCCCGCCTGATGGGCAACCTCTTCGAGACGACCGACGCGCTGGCCGATGCCGGCGGGAATCGGGGTAGTGGCATCGTGACCAACGGCGCCAATACCCGCATCGAATCCGGGCCGAGCAACCGTTTCCCCAACGTGTTCCGCAACCTGGGGGTGGGCGTGGGCGGTACGGGCAGTATGAGCACCAGCCTGCGGGTGCAGGGCAACCAGTTCGAGGGCTGCGGCCGGGGCATCAATCTGTCCGGGGTGCCGGGGGCCGAACTGCTGGAAAACCACTTCCTGATCGGGCGGGGCACCGATTCGTACGCTTCCGGCATCAGCCTGTCCGGGTGCGCCGGCTTCAAGATCGAGGGCAATACGTTCTCGGCCAAACACGGGGGCTGCAACAATGGCCAGTGCATCAATGCGCGCGGTATTACGGTGAGTGGGTCCGACGGCTTCGGCATCGGCCTGGGGCATACGCTGTACCGTAACTATTTCGCCTACCTGAGCGAGGGCGTCCGGGCCGGGCAGGGCAACACCGAGCTAGAACTGCGCTGCAACCACTTCGCCACCACCGACCCCGGCGATGTGGTGGCCCAGACCCCCAACTTCGCCCCCGGTACCATCACTGGCGCCGATATCGTGGTCCAGCCGGTGGATAATGTGGGTGATCCGCTGAAGGCGGAGCAGGGCGAGTGTGATGAGATACATCCTGAAAAAGCCGCCAACAACGTCTTCAGCCACACGCGGGCGCTACACGGATACGGGAACGATTTCTACGTGTACACCTATCCGTACACCGGTGCAGCCCCGGTTTACGGCAAATCCAGATACAATTACCTGGACGATGGCAACAACGGCGGCACCATCACCACCGCCGGTACCAAGCCACTGAATTCGAGTGTGCGGATATTGCTGAACGCTTGCACTGGTTTCACCACGGGATTTGATTACACCACTGCCTGCCCTTCCCAACTACAACGCCCTCTCTCGGACGAGGAAATGATAGCGGAGTTGGCGACGGAAACCAACCCGGAGGTACAGGAAGCGCTGGTGAGCGAGCTGGTGCGCCACTACCTGAACGACACCACCTACACCAATGGCCCGGCCCAGGCCGTGGCGCTATTGGAAGCAACTAATGCCCCCCGGCACACCGAACTGGTGGCGGCCCTAAGCTTTGACCCCGACGCGGCCAACCTCAGCCGCGCGGCCCCCGGCCAGCCGAAGGGCCGGGCCGGCAAGGTGGCGAAGCGCGATCAGGTTGCCGCTACCGTACGCCCCGCCCAACGGGGCGCGCCGGCGGGCACCTATTTCGCCCAGGTGCGGGCGCTGCTGGCGCCGCTGGGGTCCGATTCGGCCATCACGGTGGCGCTACGGGCCGATTCGAGCCTGCGCGCCCCGCTCTGGCGCATCGCCAACGATACCCTGACCTGGGGCTACGTGGCCGGGCGGGCAGCATTAAGCTACTACTGCGGCTACGTCTTCCGGCCGGTACAGGAAACGGCGCTGGATACGACCGGCGGGTATAATCGCGCGGTTGCTCCCGTGGTGCAGCCCCTACCGGCGAAAGTGGCAGGCACGGTGCAACTACACCCCAACCCGGCGAACGGGCGGGTAGAAGTGACGTTTGCGCAGCCCGTGACATCAGGCGGTCGGTTGGTGTTGTATAACCCTTACGGCCAACCCGTGCGGGAACTGACGCTCCGCAGCAAGACCGAAACCGGCACGGCTGAACTGGACGTGGCCGGCCTGCAGCCGGGCTTGTACTACTACATCCATTGGGCGGGTGGGCAGAAAGGCCAGACCGGTACCCTGGTGGTGCAACCGTAGCCTAATTACATCGTGATGGCTGGCTACTGCTCGTTTAGCACCGGGTAGCAGCCAGCCATCAGATGTTATGTCGTTATGCATCGGTCACATATCGCGCTGCTGGGGCTTTTTTTGCTTTGGCACAGCACCCAGATTCAGGCGCAGTATTTCAACAACAGGTATCCATCGGCGCAAGGCGTTCAGAGCTATTTGAATGCCTGTTTGGCAACCGATAGTGGGTTTGTGGTTAGCGGCCAGCTTAATTTATCTACTGGCCCGGAGGCCGTACAACTCCATTTTCTAACGCCGGACGGACAGACTCGTCGTTTACGTACCTATGCCTCATCGGTGCGCCGCCTGTTCGGCCCCTTCCTACAGGGACTGCTACCGGTGCCAGGAGGAGGCTATGCGATGCCGGGCACCGGAGCGGGAGCGGGACAAGCGATGGCCCTACTCTGGCGTTTCAACGCCTTAGGTGATACGCTATGGCTGCGAAATTATCGCGATCCGGACGTGGCCCAGACCCCGGCCTACGGGATGTGCCGCACTCTGGACGGCGGCTACGCGCTGGTGGGCGTGGCCGTGCGCCGTCGCCCCACCGGCGACCAGTATCAGCAGGCGATGCTGCTGCGGGTCGATTCGGCGGGCACCCTGCTCTGGCGGCGCTACTACGGCAATCAGGATTGGACGAACACACGTTTCGTGACGGCCACACCCGACGGCGGCTTCCTGCTCAGTGGCAATGCCTCCACGCCCATCTACGCGGACCATTCTTACTTCTATCTGCTGAAAGTGGATGCGGGCGGCAATCCCGTCTGGCAAAAGCTACTCGGCGATTCCACTGTCGTCAACGCGGCTGGCCCGACGCTCGTGACCCGCGACGGCAACTACCTGCTGCCCGCCATCGAAGGACAGCCGTTCATTTACAACTACCGGCGTGGCCGGCAGGCGCTCTACAAGTTCACGCCCGCCGGCCAACTGCTCTGGCAGCGCACCCTGGGGCCAACGCGGACTATCCCCGCCGCTCTGGCCGCCGTGGAACTGGCCGATGGCGCGGTCGTCGTGGCGGGCCAGCAGAACGATACCGTGGCCCTGACCCGGAGCAGCGGCGTGACGGAAGCGTTCGCCTACAAGGTCTGCGCCGACGGCGATTCGGTCTGGTTCCGCACCTACCGTCACCTCAACGGCCCCCGCAGCGATAACTATTTCTCTGGCTTCTGCGCCGCCCCCAACGGCGGCTTCCTGGGCACGGGCTATCTCTTCGCCAACGCCCCCGACACCGGCACCTCCGACGGCTGGGCGTTCCGGATCGACTCGATGGGCTACCTGATGGCCGGCGGGGCGCCGCCCGCCCGCGTCTGCCCCCGCCTCACCGGGCTGGGGCTGCCGGGCGGGGCAACGGAAGCGGCGGCGGTGAGCGTCTATCCCAACCCCAGCGCCACGGGCGTCTTCACGCTGGCCGGCGCGGGTGGGGCCGAAGCGGTGGTCACCGATGCGCTGGGCCGGATGGTGCGGTGCCAAACGGTGGTGGCGGGCAGTAGCCCGGTGCCGCTGGACTTGGGCGCCGCCCTGCGGGGCGTGTATTTGCTCCGTTTACGCTGGCCCGATGGGCGGGCGGTTACCTTTAAACTCTTACGCTGAGCCTGCGAGGCATTTAGCGCGGTTTCGGCTTCGGTGCACGCCCGCCAGCAGCCCGGTTTGCCTGCAAGCCGGGCTGCTTGCCTTCCAGGCCGAAACCGCTGTAGAACCACCGCCAGAAGTGAAAGCGTTATTTTTGATCTTCGGTTACTTTTCTACTTTACCACCACCTGCCAATGTCCGCCGCTCCCCACCTGCCATATCCGGTTGCTGCCCCCACGCCACCCACGGCGCGGGTGGTGTCGATCAACCGCATCACCGAAGTAGAATATTTTGCGCTGGACGAGGCAACGACCGACCGGCGCCTCGAATACTACGATGGCGAGATCGTGGCAATGGCCGGCGCCCAGCCCGTGCATAATGATATTGTACTGAACTTAGGCGCCGGGCTACGCAGTCGGTTAAAAAATGGTAACTGCCGGGTGCGGGTCGCCGATCAGCGGGTCCACATTCCGGCCAAGCGGGGTTACGTGTACCCGGACGTGGTGGCCGCCTGCGGCCCGTGGCAGTATCAGCCCAACACCCGGCCGGCGGCGCTGCTCAACCCGGTGCTCATCATCGAGGTGCTCTCGCCGACGACCGCCGCGCACGACCTGACCCGCAAGTTTGCGTACTACCAAACCATCCCGTCGTTGCGCCATTACGTGCTGCTCGACTCCGAACACGTCGGCGCGCTGCTCTACAGCCGCGAGCCCGGCGCCGCCCTCTGGACCCTGCATCTCTACGACGAACTGACGGCCACGCTGCCGCTGCCCGCGCTGAGCGTGGAATTACCGCTGGCCGAAGCCTACCACGCCGTGGTCTTCGGCGAGGGAGAATGAACGATGGTGGGACGATAGGCTGAAGCAGGGTAATGCGGGCGTAGCGCAGTGCCGGGGGCCATTGCGGGGCGGAACACCCGTCCCGGCGCCGGAGGCTGAAGCTGCTTCGAGCCCGTTCCGGAAGGGTTCCGTTTTCCGTCCCCGTTCGCCTGTTGGTACGGCGCGCGGCTGTTCGTTGGGGTTGCCGGCATTCGGCGGTAAATTTGACCCCAATGAACCTGGCCCTGCTCTGCGAGCCGCTACCGGCCCTTTTTCCGTTGGGTGGCGAAGAAAACGACCTCGATGCTTACGGCCCCGGCACCCTGGCCGCCCGCCTCACGGCCTACCGGGCGGGCGGACCGTTCCCCGCCGACTGGCCCACCGCTGACCTGGCCCTGCTGGGCGTCGATACCCCGTACGGGGCCGAACCCGCCGGTCCGGCGACCGGTCCGGACGCCATCCGCCGCCACCTGTACGCGCTGACCACCGGCACCGGCGCCTGGAACCTGGTGGATCTGGGCAACCTGCGCCCCGGTCCCACTCCCGAAGACACGGCCCATCGGCTGGCCGAAGTGGTGGATGCCCTGCTGGCAGCGCACGTCGTGCCCCTGATTCTGGGCGACGCCCACCGCCTGACGCTGGGCCAGCACGCCGGCTACGAATACCGCATCGCGGAAGGCCCCGAGGCGGCCGATAAAGGGCTTGCGCTGCCGGTAAGCGTGCGCGGCGCCGTCATCGACAGCCGTTTCGACGTGGCCGAGATGGGCCCGGGCGAGCGCACCTGGCTGCGCGAGTTACTCCTGCAAGACCCCAGTCATCTGCTGACGCTGGCGCACCTGGGCGCCCAACGCTACCACATCACGGCGCCGGAAGCCATTGCCCTCGAAAAAATGTATTTCGACGTACTGCGCCTCGGCGCGCTGCACGCCGACCCGCGCGTGGCCGAACCGCTGCTGCGCGCCGCCGACTGGCTCAGCATCGACCTCAGCGCCTGCACGCACGCGGCGGTGCCCGGCGCTGCCCAACCACCGTCGCCGTTCGGGCTGACGGCCGAGCAGCTTTGCCAACTGACGTGGTACGCCGGCCAGAGCCGGCAGCTTTCATCGGTGGGCTTCTACGGCTACCGGGCGGGCCCAACCGACCCCCTGGGCCTGGGCGCAGCCACCGTCGCCACGGCGGTCTGGTACCTGATTGAGGGCTATTACCACCGCCCGCCCGATACCCCCCTCGATTCGGCGGCTTACGAACGCCTGACTGTCCCCCTGGCCGATTCGGCCGAAGCCAACCTAACGTTTTACCACCACCACACGTCCGGGCAATGGTGGCTGCTGATCGAGCCGCCCGCCGCTCCGCCCCACCTGTTGCCCTGCACCGAAGCCGACTACCACACCGCCCGCAGCGGCGACGTGCCCCACCGCTGGGTGCAGGCGCTGGCGAGGAGTTGAATGAGGAATTAATAATGAAGAATGAGGAATCAAAGGCCGAGTGTGCCGTTTCTTTGGATTCTCACACTCCTCATTCCCCATTCCTCATTCCTCATTCCTCATTCCCCATTCCTCATTCCTCATTCCTCATTCCCCATTCCCCATTCCCCATTCCTCATTCCCCTTGGAGCTTCCCGTTTACACCCGGGCGCAATTGGCGCTGCGCAATGGCCAGGACCGTGATGAAATCTGGTGCGCGTACCAGGGGCTGATTTACGACGTACGTAAGTCGCGGCTCTGGCGCGGCGGCAACCACTACGAACACTGGGCTGGCCAGGACCTGACCGCCGAGCTGGCCGCCGCGCCGCACGATGCCTACGTATTCGATAAGTTTGAGGCCATTGGGCGCCTGATCTGATCGGAATCTGATGCTGGAGCGGACCGGGCTGGTCCGGCGAGCGACGAGATTTTTGCTGTTTTTGGGCGGACATCTGCCCGATTCCGCGGTTTTTGGTTTTTGAGCGGCTATCCACCCACTCCCTACGTTTTGATGCATACGGAATCCGCTTCGGCCTACGACAACCTGGAAAACCGTTCGGTGGCCGACCTGCTGGCCGCTATGAACGCCGAAGACCGCACCGTGCCCCTGGCCGTGGCGGCGGCGCTACCGGCGCTGGAGGCGCTCGTGACGGCCACGGTGGCGCGACTGCGGGCCGGCGGGCGACTTTTCTACATCGGCGCGGGCACCAGCGGGCGCCTCGGCGTGGTAGATGCTTCTGAGTGCCCGCCCACGTTCGGCGTGCCAGCCGGGATGGTCGTGGGGCTGATCGCGGGCGGCGATACCGCCATCCGGCAAGCTGTAGAATTCGCCGAGGACGACGCCGAACAGGCCTGGCGCGACCTCAGCGCCCACCATTGCGGTGCCGCCGATGTGGTAGTGGGCATTGCCGCTTCCGGCCGGACGCCCTACGTGGTGGGGGGGCTGCACGCGGCGCGGGCGGCGGGCGCGGCCACGGGGTGCATCGTCTGCAACCCCGATTCGGCGGTGGCGCGGGAAGCAGAGTTTCCAGTGGAAGTCCTGACGGGGCCGGAATTCGTCACCGGCTCGACGCGCCTCAAGGCCGGCACGGCGCAGAAACTGACGCTCAATATGCTCACCACCACCACGATGATTCAACTGGGCCGGGTGCGCGGCAACCAAATGGTGGATATGCAGTTGTCGAACCACAAGCTGCTGGAACGCGGCGAGCGAATGCTGATGGCAGCCCTGGCCATCAGCGAGACCGAAGCCCGCGCCCGCCTGGCCCGGTACGGCTCGGTGCGAGCGGCGCTGGACGCGGGGTAGGTTTGAGGTGCGAAGTGCTAGGTGCGAAGTGCGAAGTGCGAAGTGCGAAGTGCGGGGTGTTGGACTGAGAATCAATGGTTCGGCAACTTCCGTAAGCTTGCCGGCCTTCGATCAGGTTTGGGCTGACTTTTAGCTGGATATTCTTTTGAAAAACGACATTCCTTTTGAGCCGGTGCAGGGCGTGGCGGTGGCCATCGCCCCGGACGATGCCTTGCTGCCCGCCGATGCCCAGGCTACCTGGGGCGTATGGCTGCTCAACCACAATGACTATCCGCTCGATAATGTGCTGATCGTGAGCGAAGGCTACGGTGAACGCGACGGGCGGGCCGTCACTACTTCGAAGTTGCGGTACCATTACGAAACCGTTCCGGCGCACACCGCAGTGCAGGTTGAACCTATCGACCCAGCGCTTTTCGCCCTGACGAACCAGTTCTGGGTCAGCTATTACCAGGGACGGCAGATTTACGACAAGAAATTCGTCTTCGTGCCCGGCGCCGTCGAGGAAGCCAACCTGATTCCGATTCAGATGTTGGAAGGCCGGCGCGGCGTGCTGCATAGCTGAAAGCGAGCCGTTTACTGCTTGAGGAAACGCCGGGGGGGTGTCAGAAACAACTCGGCGCTGATGGCGGGGGCGGCGCGCAACGAAGAGTCGATGAGCTTATTGCGGGCCGTCGAAGAGTCGAATATATCAAAAGAAGCGTAGTAGCGATAGCCGGCTTCCAGCCCAAACCACAGCACCGGCAGCAGTTCGCGTTCGAGCCGAAACCGCCCGGTGAGCGAAGTGACGCGCAGCTCGACGGTGCGGTTGTCGGCCAACGGCGGGCTGTCGATATTGATCGTGTAGGAATCACCCTGCACTTCGTAGCCACAGTAAATCAACGTTTTATCGTTGATATTGTACCGAACCCGAACTTTGGCTGGCAACAGGGCCTCCACCCCCCAATGGTCGTTGAACGTGCGGTTGTAGAGGACGGCCGGAAACAACGAGCGCCGCCCGAAGGTGTACCCAAACTGCATCCCCACGCCCACCGACTGGCGGGGGGAGCGTTTCCAACCATAGAAAAACTCGGCCGACGTGCGCAGGTATTTTCGCAGCGGCAGGCGGCGGTACTGGCCGTCCTCAGCGTCCTGCTTGTAGTCGCCGTTCAGTTCGCCCTTCACCCGAAACAGGTAATAGCGGCGCCCGTCGATGGGCCGCAGCAGCAGCAACTGGCTGCCGACGGTGCGCAGGTTACGGTCGTCGAGGGTGCGGTAGAGCGGGTAAGCCAGGTGAGCGCGGTCGGCGAAGTTGAACTGCTGCCGCGAAAAATTGAAGCCCAGCACCGCTTTCAGATGCGGCCGGCGCCAGAGCGGGGCGTAAAGCTTGCCCTCGAGCACGTTGAGTTTACTGACCTGCCCGCTGCCGTTGCCCGCAATCGTGGCATCCGAAATACTGGTAACACCCACCCGCGGCGCGCGCTCGTAGCGTAGCGTAATTCCTTTACTTGGGCCCATCCCCAGCACCGAAGGGTTCGCAAACTCCTTGTTGTCAGCGCCTGACTGCACCGGTTCCTGTTCCCGTTGTTTTACGCGGGCCGAATCGACGGTGGGCGTTGTGGGGTTGCGCGTGTTCTGCGCCACGGCACCTAAGGAGACGCTCAGCACGGCGGAGAAAATCAGCAGCCAGCGAAAACGGGGCATTGGGGGTAGGAAAATCAAACCAGAACGGAAAGCCGGTTACTCCCGGCGGTGCAGGTACGGCGCGGCGGCGCCCGGAGTTGGAATACGACTCCGGCCGGCCGGCTACAGCTCCCGTCAGGTCGCGTTAAAGCCAGATCAGAAGAAGAACCGAAACTGGAGTAGCGTCAGCCATTCTTCGCCGTAGGCCACGGTAGTGTTGATCGCCAGGCGCTTGAGAATGTCCACGTACACGCCGCCGCCGTAGGCGGTGTGCAGGTCGCGCAGGCCGCCCCGGTCTTCGCTGGTGTACACGCGGCCCACGTCGTAAAGGCCCAGAATGCCCAGCGAGCCGGGGAATAGGTAGGCGTTGAACTTGATGATTTCGAGCCGCAGCTCGGCGTTGGCGTACACCGAGCCGCGCCCGGCGAAACGGGTGCGCCGGTAGCCGCGCAGGTTGGTGGTGGTACCCAGGGTGTTGGCCTGCCAGAAACGGTAGTCGCCGTAGTTGCGGGCCCCGCCGACGCGCCCCGCGAAAGTGGCCTGGAACGGCAGGTTTGGCGAGACGTAGAAGTAGAACTCTGACGCCAGCCGCTGGTAGCGCAGACCCTCGTTATTGAGCTGGTAGTTAGCGCTGTACTCGGTATTCAGGTGCACGCCCAGGCGCGGGTTGGCGCCGCTCGTGGACGTGCCCAGGTTCAGGAATACGCGCCCGCCGAGGTAGCGGTTCAGGTCGAAATCGGAGTTTCGGATGCCCAGTCCGGCCCCGCTGACGCCGTTGCCGGTGGCATCGAGGCCTTCCACGATGCGGGCACCGGTTCGGTCGCGTTCCACCCGAAACTGGTCGTACTGCGGCCCGATACCGAGCTTGACAAAGCCCGTCAGGTCGCGTTCCAGGGTCGGCGAGACGTAGAAGCGCGAAAATCTGATGCGGTAGCTGTTGATAATGTCCTGGTTGTCGCCGCCCACCGCTTCGTTCACTGTGTTGTTGCCGAGGCCGAAGAAGTTGAAAAGCAGTTGCGGACCGTAGAGTTGGGCCTTGATGCCGAGGTTGTTGCGGCCCACCACCTGCCGGAATTCGCCGGAATAGCGCACATTGTAGGCCCCCGACCGGAACGCGTAGTTCGCCACCAGCGAATGCTCCTGCGAGTACGGCTCCTTCCGGAAACCGTAGCGCCGGTACACGCCGCCGCCGCCCACGTAAACGCCATCGTCGGGGTTGAATTCGAGCGACACCAGCGGCCCCACGTAGGGCAGCTTGTAGTCTTTCTGGCCCCAGGCGTTCACTTCGTCGCCTTTGGCCGAGCGGTTCTTGCCGTCCGGTCCCAGGTCGATCACGTTCTGCTCTTCGAGGTTGTCGTACACGATGGCGGCGCGCAGCGGGCCGCGCACGCGGCTTTCGGCGGTGCTGATGCGGTCGTTGCCAGCTCCGCCGATGATGCGCACCCGCGGCCCGCGCGGCGCCCGACCGGTGAGGGCAATCTCGTCGTCGCCGCCGAAACCGTAGAGGCGAATTTCCTTCGTGACGCGAGCCTCGAACGTGCGGTCGAACAGCTCCTTATAGTCGCCGTCCTTGGTGATCTTGTCCACCCGTACCCGCACATCGCCGTTCGGCTGACGCTCGGCCCGGATGCGCTCGCGTTTGTCGGAGCCCACCACTTCCACGTACTTGTACAGCACGTCGTAGTACGCATTGGCCAGCGTGGGCAACAGGTCGCGGCGGGCGCGGAGCTTGGCGGCAATCTCGGCGCCGTGCAGCTCGTAAATCCCGGCGGGCCAGCGGTGCAGCGCTTCCTCGATCACCTGATCAGTGAGGGCCGCTTTCAGCTCTTCAGCCTGCTGTAACCATTGCGCGCGTGACACGGAAGCCGTAAAATGACGGTCGTTGTTGAGGGCCGTCAGGTTGAGGCCCACGTAGTCGGCGTAGTCCGGGCCGAAGTTCTGGAAGTTGCGCACGGCCCATTTCCGGCGAATCACCCACGGGAAAAAGCCGTCGCCTTTGAAGAAGGCGATGTCACGGTCTTTGGGCACGGCCGTGTATTCGGCGCCCTTCTTGGTTTTGCGTTCGGCCCAGCGCCACTGGCCCTCGTGGCGGTCCCAGTCGCCGATCCACATATCGAACAGGCGCGAGCGCACGAAGCCCGTCTCGTTCACGAAGTTATCGTTGTCGTTCTGGCGTTTTTCCAGCACCTTGTCGGTGCCCACCAGGTTGCGGGCATAGCCCAGGTCGGCGTTCTCGGTGTGGTTGTCGCGGGCGTCTTCTTCGAGGGTGGCGAGGGTATTTTTGAACTCGTCGCGGTAAATCCCCAGCAGCGGGTCGTTGGGAATCCAGACCAGGCGGGCGTTGGTGTGCAGAATTTTCGCCGCGTCGGCCAGCACCGGCACGGCCAGGCCGGCGTAAGGATGCTGGGCGGAAATCTGGTCCTGCAACACGTCGCGCGCGGCCGTTTGGCGCAGTAGTTCGGGCAGCACGGTCGCAGGGTCCTTGTTGATGGAGCGCAGCACGAAGGTCTTACCGTCCGGGGTGCGCACTTTCAGGCTCTTGGTCTGCTTGCCACCGCCTTTCTGGTAGGGTTCGAGGCCCCCTTCGGCGGTGCTCAGGTCCAGAAACGGCACCCGCACGGGCTGGCGCCACTCCTGGCGGTAATGCTCGCCGAGCAGGGCGCGCTTGAAGGTGCCGGCGCGGTAGGCCGCGTTGGCGGCCACCACCTTCACCGAGTCGCGGTAGTCAGTTCTGGCGATCTGCTGCGCGTCGATGCGGGGCGATTCGCGGGTGTAGATTTTCTTGCGGAACACCACGTGGCCGCTGAGTTTTTCGCCCTCGCCGTCGGGCACCCAGAATTCAGTCCAGACATCGCCGTTTTTGTAATAGTTGACCCGCGCGAAGCCGTTTTCCTTGAAGTTGAAGTCACCGTAATCGTTGCGCGTGTGCTGGGTCTTGCAGCCGGAGCCGCTAACAATGTGGTGGTAGTGTTTGCCTTCGATGTACTGGATATTATGCTCGTGCCCGGTGGCGTACACCACGTTCGGATACTTGGCAAAGAGCGTCTCCAGGCCGTCTTTGTACCGCTGGTAGAAGGGGTGCGAGATATCCTGGGTCACACCGCCGTACTTCCGGGCAAACGGGTAGATCGACCCCAGAATCGGCAGCGGCAGAAAGGCGTATTTATAGACGATGGACAGCGGAAACAGGTGGTCGGCGAACGTAAAGTAGCCGCCGTGGATGCCCGCCGACAGCAGCGGGTGGTGCGCCACCACCATTACGTGCTCGCCGCGGTGCTTGGCCAGCACGTCGTCGAGCTGCTGGAAGAACTCGTCTTCGTTGGCCACGTCGCAGGCGTTGTTGGGGCCGTAGGGGCGGTCGTACTGGTGCAGGAACCACTGCGAGTTGATGGCGATCAGCACCACGTCGTCGGCCACTTTCACTTCGAACGGGCCAGGGCACCCATTGGAGGGCACGTAAGTGTCGCCACCGAGCACCAGAATCGAATCCTGGGAGCGCAGGTATTTTTCCACGTAGGCCTCTTCGTAGGCGTTGCGCTGGTAACCGTCCGGGGTGCCCTGGCCCCAGTCGTGGTTGCCGGGCACCATATACCGCTCGCCGCGGTAGCCTTTCAGGATATCGAGCTGCGTATTCATCCGCCGCTCCATCTCTTTGCGGCTGGGGGCGTTTTCGGCGGGCATCCCCACGGGGTAGATATTGTCGCCGAGATACACCACCGTCGAACGCTCCTGCGCGCTCGACTCGTGGAGTTGCCGCCCCAGCAATTGCACCACGGGCTCGTCGGGGCGCGGCGAACCGGCATCGCCGATCAGGAACACGCTGTAAGCCAGTTGGCTGGTATCGGGCAGGGCGGTATCCGCCCACGCCTTCACGGCCGGCGCGTAGTAGGCCGTCTTATCGGTGACGCAGGCGGCGAGCGCGGCCGTCAGCCCCAAAGCGGGCAACAGCCGGCGAAAAAAAGCGGACCAGGAAGTCAGGGTTTGCAAGGGAACAGGAGGAATGCTGGTGTGTAGCGCCGCAAACGGCCATCGCGGGGGCGGACGTTAACGGCCGCGAAATATCGCGGCGGCGGACCTAACCGTACCGGGCTTCGGGTTGGGTAAGGCGGGAAATATCGAACCCCTCACCGCCCGCATCGCCCCGCCCCTTCGGGCGGCGGCATCGGAAAGCGGGCCGTTTACGGGCCGGCGGCGTTGGAGTTGAGGACACCCGCCGCCGGACGCTGCCTCAACTTTCGGCGAACCGCCGCGTTTGAGCGCGAAACGACCGCCCGCCAACACGTGCCCGAGGGCATTCCGGGACCATCTTTACCGAAACGGCCCTGCGCGCCATCGGCTACGCCCGTTTTTACTACCCGGCCTTTAGGGTCGCGCCATCCTGTTTTTTTCGCCTATGCCCGCCGCCGTACCGCCTTTCTCTGACGCCGCCGATGCTGCCGCCGACCTCGACGCCCACGCGGTGCCTGCGCCCGTCGCCACGACGCCTACCGGGCAGCCGGCCGATGCGCCCGCCAGCGCCCCCAAACCCGACCGCGACCACGCCGATGCCCTGCCGCCGGGGGAAAAAGCGCCGACGGAAAAAACAGAAAAGCCGGAGAAGGTCGCGCCGACGGAAAAAGTAGAAAAACAGGAAAAACCCGCGCCGGTCGCCGAAGAACCGCCCCAACTCGACGCCATCGGGCAGGCGCTGCCCGCGCGGACGGAGCCGGATGCCGGTGACGATAAAACCAAAAAAGCGAAACACAAAGGCAAGGACAAGGACAAGAGCCACCTGCCGGCGCTCAGCCCATTGGCCGAAGCCGCCTGCGCCTACGTCGAGGCGCTGCTGAAGCAGAAATTGCCCCGGCAGATGGTTTTTCACGGCATCGACCACACCCGGTCCGTCGTGAAAGCCGCCCGCCGCCTGGCCGTAGATGCGGGGCTTTCCGCCGAAGAGACCGAAACCCTGGTGCTGGCGGCCTTCTTCCACGATACCGGCTACACCGAAAAATATGACGGCCACGAAGCCATCAGCGCCGAGCTGGCCACCCGCTTCCTGACGAAGCAGGGTTTCCCGCCCGAGCGCCTCGACCAGGTTCAGCAGTTGATTATGGCCACGGCCATCGACGCGCCCAGCTTCGGCCCCCTGGCCGACCTGCTGGTGGACGCCGACCGCTCCGGAATGGCCCGCGACGACTTCGCGGCCCGCGGCGAGCTGCTGCGGCTGGAGTGGGAAATCTACTTTCCGGACCGCTCGATCAACAACTCGGAGTGGGCGCAAAGCCAGCTTGAGTACCTTCAAAACACCGACTTTCGCACCGAGGCTGGGCGCACCCGTTTTGGGCCGGGCCGCACGGCCACGCTGGAGACGCAGGAAAAAGCACTCGGAAAGCGGCGCAAGAAGGAGAAGAAGTCGGAGAAAGAATCGCGCGAGACGCTGGCCCAGCCCAAGCGCGGCATCGAGACGATGTTTCACAACATCTACAGTACTCATACGAGCCTGAGCCAGATGGCCGACCAGAAGGCCAATATGATGATTCAGCTCAACACGCTGCTGCTGTCGGCGCTGATCACGTATATGGCGGCGCGGACCACTACCAGTGGTATCTCGCTGCTGGCCAACCCCATCGTGCTGCTGCCCGGCTCGCTGCTGCTGATCACGGCATTGGGTTCGGTGGTGACGGCGATTCTGTCGGCGCAGCCCGAAATCACCTCGTTCCGCTTCAACGACCGCGTAAAACCTACCGCCAACCGGCGCATCAACCTGCTCTTTTTCGGCAACTTCACCAAGCTGCCGCTCGAAGACTTTCAGGAAGGAATGCGCGACCTGATGCGCCAAAAAGACGCCCTGTACATCAATATGATCACCGACATTTACTACCTCGGCGATGTATTGAGCAAAAAATACCGCCTGCTGAAGGTGTCGTACACCGTTTTTATGGTGGGCCTGATTATGACCGTCTTTTCGTTCGTGATTGCCGTGCTGTATAAGGGGCATTTGTAGGGCGGGGGCGGCGAACCGGAACCAGACCCCATTGAAGTGGGCCGACATCAGCGATAGCCGTATTTTTGCAGCCGTTATGGGCCTGAGATGACTCAGAAACGGCAAAAAACCGAAAGGCTGCGTAGTTTAATGGATAAAACTAGCGTTTCCTAAACGCTCGATACGAGTTCGATTCCCGTCGCGGCTACAACACCCCCGTTTTCACCCCTGAAAGCGGGGGTTTTTGTTGGCATTTTATGACTGCCGTGTACCCCCTCAAACGCCCCCTCGACCTGCTGCTGAGTGTCTTACTGCTACCCGTGGCGCTGCCGCTGGGGGCACTGGCGGCGCTGGCGCTCTGGGTCGGGCAAGGGTTCGGGCAGGTGGTGTTCAGCCAATGGCGCCCAGGGCAGAACGGGCAGCTATTCCGGTTCTACAAGCTGCGCACGATGCGCACCGCCACCGACCCCGCCACGGGCCAGCCCCTGCCCGACGGCGCCCGCCTGACGCGCGTGGGCCGGCTAGTGCGGGCCACCTCGCTAGATGAGTTGCCGCAGCTCTGGCACGTGCTGCGGGGGCAGATGAGCCTGGTGGGGCCGCGCCCGCTGCTGCCGGAGTATCTGCCGCTGTACTCGGCCCGGCAGGCGCGGCGCCACCGGGTGCGGCCCGGCATCACGGGCTGGGCGCAGGTGCAGGGCCGCAATGCCCTGCCGTGGCCGGAACGTCTGGAGCTTGACGCCTGGTACGCCGACCACGCCTCACTGGCCCTCGACCTGCGCATTCTGCTCCTGACTGCCGCCCGCCTACTGCGCCCGCGCGGCATCAGCGCCCCCGGTGAAGCCACCGTGGCGCCGTTTCGGGGGGAGCGCGAGGGTTAGGCCGGCGGGGAGCACGTCCGCCTACAGCGAATCACGCCGACACCGCCCATCTTTGCCCAATGCCCACCCCTCTTGTCATTGTCGGCCACGGCGGCTTTGGCCGGGAAGTGCTGACACTCGTCCGCCAACTCGGCCCCGATGCTTTTGCGCCGCGCGGCTTCCACGACGATGCCGCCCCCGCTACGCCCCCCGTACTGGGCTTACCCTGGCTCGGCGCCCTGACCACGCTGGCAGCCGAAACCCGGCCTACGGCGGTGGCGCTGGGCATCGGCTACCCGGCGCCGCGCCGCACCATCTGGCAGCAGTTGCGGGCTAACCCGGCCCTCACCTTCCCGATACTGCGGCACCCTACGGTGGCGTGGGCCGCTTTTCAGGAAAATGAAATCGGCGAAGGCAGCATTCTGTGCGAGCAGAGTATCCTGACGACCGGCATCCGCCTGGGCCGGTTCGTGCTGCTGAACCTGGGCGTCACCGTCGGCCACGATTGCCAGGTGGCGGACTTCTGCTCGTTGATGCCGCGCGCCAACCTGGGCGGCGGCGTCGTGCTGGAACACGGGGTGTTCGTGGGCACGGGCGCCACGGTGCTGCCGCGCGTCCGGGTGGGTACGGGGGCCGTGATCGGCGCTGGGGCCGTCGTGACGCACGATGTGCCGGTGGGGGCTACGATGGCCGGCGTACCGGCGCGGGTAGTCAGCGGGCGCAAAGGGGCTTGAAACAGATCAGCAGTGGTTAGACCGTTAGCTGTCAGGCAAAATCGCCTGAGCAGCCAGCTACCAGTTATAAGCTTCGAGCGGTAAGCCAATCTACTGATAAGCAAGCGAAAGCCGAAGGGTGAATGCTGCCTGATTGCTTGCCGACCGCCTGAAAATCAGGTCTTACCGCTGATTTGCTGCCTGGGGGCCATCCGGTGCGCCGATGCGCATCCGCCGGGCGGCGTAACCCAGGGCCAGCATCGCGCCTCGGAGGCGACCGCAACACTCCCGCAAAGCAGGATCGGGCTTCGCCGGTCGGCCCATATCCGGTCGGCGAGCATTCCGTAAGCCCTGCAACGTTCTTATTGGCCTACATTGGCCCCGCCCGCAAATGTGCTTTTTTTTGCTTACCTAAACTTGTACCTTTGACGCCCGATTTGGTGGCCCCTTATGACAAACCCCCGCGCGCTGGCCGTTCTGGCTACGGCGCTGATCCTGATGCAGTGCCGCGCGCCCCAGCCGGCCGCCTCCCCCAGCCCCGTGCCACCGCCCGCCGCGGTTGCCCCGGCGACGCCCCCCGCGCCAAAAGAATATAAATACGCCGAAGTGCCCGGCGACCCGCTTCGTACCCGCATCTACACGCTGGCCAACGGCCTAACCGTGTACCTGTCGGACTATAAAAATACGCCCCGGATTCAGACGTATATCGCGGTGCGGGCGGGCTCGAAAAACGACCCTCATACCGCTACCGGCCTGGCTCACTATCTGGAACATATCCTGTTCAAGGGGACCAGCAAAATGGGGTCGAAGGACTGGGCGCGCGAAAAACCGGAACTGGACAAAATCGAGGCGCTCTACAACCTGTACCGCACGAAGACCGACGGAGCCGAACGCAAGCGGCTGTATCATCAGATCGACTCCATCTCCGGCGTAGCGGCCACGTTCGCCATCGCCAACGAGTATGACAAGCTGATGGGCATCATCGGCGCAAAGGGCACGAACGCCCACACGTCGGTGGAAGAGACGGTCTATCAGGAAGATATCCCCGCCAACGAAGTGCAGCGCTGGGCCGAAGCACAGGGCGAACGGTTCCGGGAGCTGACGCCGCGCCTGTTTCACACCGAGCTGGAAGCGGTGTACGAGGAGAAAAACCGGGGCCTGGATTCCGACGGCAACAAGGAGTTCGAGGCCCTGATGGCGGGCTTGTTTCCGACGCACGAGTACGGCACCCAGACCACTATCGGCACGATTGAACACCTCAAGAACCCGTCGATCACCGAGATCCGGAAGTACTTCGAGGCGTACTACCGGCCCAACAACGTCGCCATCACGATGAGCGGCGACCTGGACCCGGACCGCACCATCCGGATCATCGACGAACAGTTCGGCGCCTGGCAGCCCAACCCGGCGTTGCCCGCCTACACGCCGCCCGCGGAAGCGCCGCTGACGGCGCCCATCCGCCGGACGGTGCTGGGGCCGGAAGCCGAAAACCTGCTGCTGGGCTTCCGCCTGCCCGGCCAGCTTCACCCGGATGCGCCCGCCCTGCGGATGCTCGACCGCCTGCTGATCAATGGCCGCGCCGGGCTGATCGACCTGGACCTGAACCAGCAGCAGAAAGTGCTGGATGGCTTCGCGGGCACGTTCGCGGCCAACGATTACTCCGTCGAATACCTCGGCGCGGGCCTGCGCACCGGCCAGACGATGGAACAGGCGGAGGCCCTGCTGTTGGGCGAAATCGAGAAAATCAAGCGGGGCGACTTCCCCGACTGGCTAATGCAGGCCGTAGTGACGAACGAAAAGCTCGCCCAGCAGCGCGCCAACCAAAGTAACGCGGCCCGCGCTTCGGCGATGTACGACGCCTTTATCGCGCGCCAACCCTGGGCCGACCACGTGCGCGAAGACGAGCGTTTCGCCCAGGTGACGAAACAGCAGGTCGTGGAAGTGGCAAAAAAATACTTCGGCCCCGGCTACGTGGCCGTGTACAAGCGAACCGGTACCGACCCCAACGCGCAGAAGGTCGATAAGCCCGCCATCACGCCCGTACCGGTGAACCGAGGCACGAATTCAGCCTACGCCGAGGCGGTGATGAGCAAACCAGCCCCGGATTTGCAGCCCGTTTTCCTGAACTACGAGCAGGATATCACGCGGGGCAAACTGGCCTCCGGCGTGCCCGTGCTGATGACGCGCAATGCCGAAAACCAGCTCTTCAACCTGAGCTACCTGATCGAGACGGGCACCGGCAACGACCCGCGCCTGGAGCTGGCCGCGCAGTACCTGGAATTTCTGGGCGACGACCGCTACACGGCCGCCCAGTTGCAGCAGGAGTTTTACAAGATCGGCTGCTCGTTCAGCGTCAGCGCCGCCGACGACCAGACCACCCTCCGCCTGAGCGGCCCCGACGAGTCGTTCGCGGCCGGCGTGGCCCTATTCGACCACTTTCTGCACCACCCGCGCCCGGATGCCGGGGCCCTTAAAAAGCTGGTCGCCACGGAATTGAAGAACCGCGCCGATGCCAAGCTCGACAAAGGCACCATTCTGCAAGGGGCGCTGGTGAACTACGCCAAATACGGCCCGCGCAACCCGTTCACCAATATCGTCAAGGAAAAGGAGCTGAAGGCCCTGACGCCGCAACAGGTGCTGGCCCAATTACAACGGGTGCTGAGCTACGAACACCGCGTATTCTATTACGGCCCGCGCGAGTTGAGTGCCTTGGCGGCCACGCTCGACCAACTCCGGCCGGCTACCGCGGCCAAGCTGGTGCCGCCGCCGCCCGTGAAGGAGTTCGTGGAACGCCCGCTCGACAAACCCGAAGTGCTCTGGGCCAACTACGAGATGGTGCAGGCCGAACTGGTTTTTCTGACCCGCACCGGGCCCTACGACGCCAAACTGGTGCCCACGGTACGGCTTTATAACGAATATTTCGGCGGCGGAATGGGGTCCATCGTATTCCAGGAGCTGCGCGAGTCCAAAGCCCTGGCTTACAGCACATATTCTGCCTACGGCACGGCGGCTAAGCTGGGGCAGAGCGGTTACTTGCTGAGTTATATCGGCGCTCAGTCCGACAAACTGCCCGAGGCAATGACCGGAATGGAAACCCTGCTCAACGAGATGCCGCTGGCCGAAGCCAACTTCGCCAATGCCCGTACCGCTGTGCGCTCCAACATTGCCGCCGAGCGCGTAACCCGCGAAAACATCCTCTTCGCTTACGAGCGCGCCCGCCGGGTGGGTCTCGATTACGATATCCGGAAGGATATCTACGAACGCGCCGGGACGATGACCTTCGCCGACCTCAAAGACTTCCAACGCCAATACGTGGCCCGCAAACCGCAGGACGTGCTGGTGATCGGCGCCCGTAAACGACTGAATCTAAAAGAACTGGCCAAGTACGGCAACGTTCGGGAAGTATCCCTGACGGAGCTTTTTGGCTATTGACCGCCCCCACGGGCCCTTCACGGGCTACTGGCCCCCGCCGGTTTCCGGCGCCTTTTTCCTCCTTCTAACCCAATCGTTCGAACTCGAATTACTGTAATGGCCGAACAAAAAATCACCATCTCCAAAGGCAAGCTGACGGTGCCGAAGCAGCCCGTCATCCCGTTCATTGAAGGCGACGGCACCGGGCCGGACATTTGGGCCGCCTCGCAGCGCGTTTTTGATGCCGCCGTGGAGCGCGCCTACGGCGGCGACCGCAAGATTCAGTGGAAGGAAGTGCTGGCCGGCGAGAAAGCCAACCGCCAGACCGGCAACTGGCTGCCCGCCGAAACGCTGCAAGCCTTCCGCGACTACCTCGTCGGCATCAAGGGCCCCCTCACGACGCCCGTTGGTGGCGGCATTCGCTCGCTCAACGTGGCGTTGCGCCAGGAGCTGGACCTCTATGCCTGCGTCCGGCCCGTGCGCTGGTTCGAGGGCGTTCCCAGCCCCGTGAAGCGCCCGGAGCTGACGGATATGGTCATCTTCCGCGAGAACACGGAGGACATCTACGCCGGCATCGAGTATATGTCCGGCACGGCCCAGGCTCAGAAAATGCTGGAATTTTTGCAGGACGAGATGGGCGTCAAGAAGATCCGGTTTCCGGAAACCTCGTCGTTCGGCATCAAGCCCGTCAGCAAGGAAGGCACGGAGCGCCTGGTGCGCGCGGCGCTGAAGTACGCCCTGGAACACAAGAAGCCCTCGGTGACGATTGTCCACAAGGGTAATATTATGAAGTTCACGGAAGGCGCCTTCAAAACCTGGGGTTACGAGGTGGCCGAGAAGGAGTTCGGCTCGAAAGTCTTCACCTGGAATCAGTACGATAAGATCAAGGCGAATATGGGTGAATCGGCGGCGGACGCTACGCTGAAAGCGCATATGGCGGCCGGTAAGCTGATCGTCAAGGATTCCATCGCCGATGCTTTCCTGCAACAGATTCTGCTGCGCCCGTCCGACTATTCGGTGGTGGCAACGCTCAACCTGAACGGCGACTATATCTCCGACTCGCTGGCGGCCATCGTCGGCGGCATCGGCATCGCGCCCGGCGCCAATATCAATTACCTGACGGGCCACGCCATCTTCGAGGCCACGCACGGCACGGCACCCAAGTACGCCGGCCAGGATAAGGTAAATCCCGGCTCGGTGATTTTGTCCGGCGCGATGATGCTGGAGTATATGGGCTGGACAGAAGCCAGCGCCCTGATCTACAAAGGGCTGGAAGCCGCCATTCTGAACAAGCGCGTTACCTACGACTTCGAGCGCCAGATGGAAGGCGCCACGCTGCTCAAAACGAGCGAGTTCGGTACGGAGATCATCAAGAATATGTAGGACGCGCCAGCACGCAGCCTGCTTTTAACGGAAACGCCCCGACTGGACTTTGGTCCGGCCGGGGCGTTCCGATTAATCCGTCTTAGCGTCGCGACAAAGGCGTAAATACGTAATAAACGCTGTAGGAATCGTACTTCGTGGCGGGCGTTTTATGTTTGTCGAAGAGCGTCCACCCATCCGTCATTGCCCGAAAACCGAAACGGTGAACCGTACCACTGGCGCTGGTGGTGGCCCAACCAAAAGCGGCGATGAACGTCCCAAAACCGTAATCGAACTGGTAGTCCGACCGCTGAATATTTCCCGCAGAGTCTTGCGCAATTTGGTATCGGTTCGCAAGCGCCCCAACAGCCACGCCAATCAAAGGCTCGAGGCGCGACGTGCCGGAGGGATTCATCGGAACAGACCTTGAAAGAAGTAGCGGTACCTGCGCATAGGTATCAGCCCGATAAAAGCCGGTTCGCTGATGATCAATCTTATGCTCGCGATACGCGAGTTCAATCGCGGTACTGAGCCGAAGCCCACGTGCATCGGGTTTCGTCAAAGCGTAGCGCACACTACCTAAAACACCCAACCGAAAAGGCTGGCCAAGGCCGAAAGCCGCGTCATCCAGTTTCGGACGAGCTACCAGTAAATGCAATTGCATACCGGATTCCGGCGATAAAGGCTGACTTTCAAGTGCCGGCTGTGCATAAACTCCTTCAGAAAAAAGAAGGAAAAAAAATAAAAATCTCATACAATATCTTACCCAAACATAAAACTAGCAGCCAGTCCGCAAAGAACCCCTATGAATGGATTTCCCGTGATGAGGCCTGCGAACCCTCCTAACGCATCTATCGTCTCAACATTTGGCCGGCCCAGTGGCCCAGAAGCATTGTGGATCCAACCATTCCATGGATTTCCGTTGTCCTCAAAAGCATTGCACCAGTAGTTGAGGCTGCCTTTGGCTATATTTAGAGTGAATTCGATTTCCTGCTTGGCCTCGTCCGCGAGGTCGGTTCTTGCCTGTAATAAAGCTAAGAGTTCTTGTAATAGAAATCGAGTAGAAGATGCCGCTTTTTCTTCGAGAGAAGGCCTGTTACTAAACAGCAACACCATATCAGACAGAACCTCATATTAAGAAAGGCTGATTTTTTCGTCATCTAGCCATTGTTTCAGCGCAGCTATCGGATCAGCAATAATGGGACGAACCAACTTCTCTACTTCTGAGAATGGTAAAGGAGTAAAGTCGCCAGCTCCCATAGATTTTGCCGTCGTTTTCACACTTTCGACCATGATATCATAAGCTTCAGCAGGTGAGACTTTGGGAAATCCTTTTGCTTTTGACACCGCATCAAGTGCCTTGTTGTGGATGGCACCAGAGAGGTGCGCGAGGTTGGGAGTGTTTGCCATAATGGTGAAAAACTGAACGTGGAAAAAATTATCTGCCTCAAACAAAGCTACGTCGTAGCGCTTGACTTTAAACGGGTCTGAACGGCCATTTATTGCGTAGCAGAGAAAAAAATTGGCTTCAGACGCCGCTTAGGTTGACGAGCTGCCCGTTACCCACGCGGACGATTCCGGACAGGGAGCGTCTCAAGTGATCAACCCAAAATGCCCCCCGCATTTGACTTGCGTCTTTTGCCTCTTTATTAGCAGATTGGCTTGCCGCCTGAAGTTTGCTGTTTTATAGCTGATTGCTCTTCCGCCGCTAACGGCCTTTCGCTCTTTTTTCGACCCAATGCTCGCTGAAGGTACCCTTGCCCCCGACTTTATTTTGACCGAACAACTGGGCGCCCCCTGGCGCCTCAGTTCCCACCTGGGACAGCCCGTGGTGCTGTTTTTCTACCCGCACAACGCCACGCCTGGCTGCAGAGCCGAAGTCTGCGGCTTCCGCGACCAGTACGAAGACTTCCTGGCGCTGGGCGCGGTAGTGGCCGGTGTCAATGCCACCGATGAAGCCGCGCAGCGCCGTTTTGCCGACGAATTCCGGCTGACGTATCCGCTCCTGGCCGACCCCGGCGGGCGCGTCCGTCGCCTCTACGATGTACCGCGCCTGTACGGTTTTCTGCCCTTGCAGGCGCGCGTGACCTACGTGATCGACGGCGAGGGCATCATTCGGCTGGCGTTCAATTCGAACCGCAGTCCGGTCGAACACGTCGCGCGGGCGTTAGCGACATTGCGCGGGCAATCGACCTAAACCTACCCGACAGCAACCCCTCAGAGGCGGAACTGGACGCTCGCCTTCACGCCAAACCGGCGCACGTCGGGGCCGTCGAGGTAGGTAAGGCGGTGAACGAAATCGACCCGAAGGATGCGGAAGATATTTTCGATGCCGTAGCTGACCTCGGCGTAGGGAATGTGGCTATCGAGGCGCCGAAAAGCCGGAATGGCGTTGCCGCTGGGGTCGAAGCCGGGGATGATATCACGATTACCCGGCCGGGCGCCGCCCCACAGCAGATTGGTGGTGGCCACCAGGCGCCACTTCAGCGCCCGGATACCGGGAATCCGGCTCAGGCCCAAGCCCTCGAAATGATGCTGGTAATAAAGCGTCGCGTACGTGTCGGAGACGAACTCGAAGTAGTTCATCAAGTTGAAAGACAGTCGGTTGTAGAACACGGACTCGTTGCCGAGATGGGTTTTCAGCACCGGATACGGCACCGTGGACGGGATATAACCCGCGTCAACCACGTAAGAGCCGTAGCCCAGAATGCCCATCGGAATCTGCTGCGAGATATTGAGGTTGAACTTGTGATAGTGAAAGCTGGAGTTCAGAAAGTGGTCGAAACCAACCGTGTAGCGCGCCCGGAACACCGGCCAGCGGCGCAGACCGATGCCCACGCGGCGGTTGCCGGTTTGCAGAAATGTGGCGTCCGGGGCGTACGTGCTTTCCACCTGTAGCTCCGACGCCGTGAAACCCTGCGCCACTTCCGGCTGGCCGGTGTCCGTCTGGTCGCCGGTCAGGTACCCAAACCGGTAAAGCGGGTCGAACCCCCGGTTGCGGAACGTGACCTTCTGGGTAAAATGCCGAAACAGGTCCGTCTGAGCGTATAACACATTCTGCCGGTGCAGGAAAGGGCGGCGGTCGGCCAGCTCGCCCCATCGGGTGGAGGCTTCAAAGAGCGGGTTGTCATCGACGTTATTGTCAAGCAGCGCCACCTGATCGAGGTCTTCGCGGCGTTCGATGCCCACCACGGTCCAGGTGCGGCGGTTGATGATATAGTCGGCGGCGAGGTCGTACTTGAAGCGGCCATCGTGGGTGCCGTAAGCCACGTAGCCGCGCAGCATCCAGTTGCGGCTGAAGCCGGGATTGGTCCGGAAGCCGACCCGCATCCGATGGCCTTCCACCGAATTGTGGGCGTACAGATAGGGCAGCGGGCCGAAATCGACGGGGCCGAAGGTTTTATAACCGTTCACGACGATCTCGGCCAGGTCGATGTAGGTCCGCACCAGCGGCAGCTTCTGCACCGAGTCGATCATCACCGTCACCATCCGCTCCTGCACCGTGAGCGAATCGGGGCGGGCCGTGCGCCAGTAAGCCTCTTCCTGCGCCGTGCGGTGCAGCGGGGCGGCGTCGCTGGCAACGGCCACCGGCGAGTCGAAGTACGCCACCGGGCGGGGCTGATTGACGGAAACGCCGGAGTTGGAAACGTAGAACTTGGCGAGCATCCCGGAAAGCTTGTCGCCGACGGGCACGAACGAGATCAGGATGCGCGTCTTGATCGGCAGCCAGGGGCCAGCCGTGGTGGGGGCCAGTTCCTGGCTCAGGGTGACGCGGTCCACGAAGTTGATGTCGGCGTCCTTGCCGATTTCCAGCCGCGCCTGCCGCAGCGCATATTGCGCCTTCGTGAGCCAGATCGTGCCCGTAAACGCCGCATCGCGCTTGGTTTTGGGCGTCACGGCGAGCTGGTAGCAAAAGTCGTGGCCCACCAGGCCGGAATCGAGCAACTCGTAGTTGTAGAGCAACTTCCAGCCATCGGCCAGCGGCGAGGGAATCTGCTTGCCCAGGGCGCTCAGGAAGTTGTCGTAGAGGTTGAACTCCTGAAACGACGAGCCGATGAACTGCTGCACCACCGAACCGTCCTGGACGCCGACGCCCGCCACGCGGGTGCGCTGAATTTCTTCCCGCCGCAGCCGGGGGCTGGTCCGCGTCACGAGGTGCGATACCGACTCGCTCAGGAAAACCGGCACCTGCACGGCGCCCTCCTCATCTTTACCGACGCCGAGCGAATCGGCCACGGCGCGAATCTGGCGCACCACTTTCTGCTTCCGCAGCTTTTCGGACAGGTGGGAAAGGTCGGCCTCGATTTTCGAGTACGAGTCGTACTCGTACGCCGTCAGGCGCTCCGGACTGTTTTGGTTTTTGTGCGCCACCATCTGGCGCATCACAGCCCAGGCGGGGTTTTCGCCGGGCCGAACGGTTACTTCGCCCAACTGGACACCGGCCTGCTTCAGTACGAACGTAAACTGCCCGCCCGCCGCGCGCCGAATGGCCTTCACCTGCTTCTGAAACCCCATTGCAGTGGCGGCCAGGGAATCCGCCGTAGTTTCGACGGCCAACTTGAAGTGGCCATCAACATCAGAAGTGGTGCCCATCCGGGTGCCCGGCACGAAAACCGTGGCAAAGGGCACCGGCTCGTTGGTTTCCGCGTCCAGCACCCGGCCGGTCAGGGTGAGCTTGGGGGCCTGCGCCCAGGCCGCGGGCGCCAGCAAAACCAGTAACAAAAAGAGCGGCAGGCGCTTGCCCGATGAAGTGGGGCGTTTGATTCGAAGCGTCGACAAGGCAAAAAGGGCGCGAAAAGGCATTGGAGCGGGTGACGGGCCAACGCGGCACCGAAAACAGTGGTTCGGATGGGGCAAGATAACCCCGCCGCCCGGAATCGGGGCGTCGGGCGCCGTCACCTTCGCCTGATACGCCTACGCGTTGGCACCCCTACGGAACTAACGGCGGCGGCGCTGCTGCTGGTCCCAACGGCCTGAGGGAACTACGGTTGTGGCGCGGCGCCGGCCCGCGCCAGCCGCGCTACCGCCACCGCTTGCCGGGCGGCGCCGGGGTCGTGGACGCGCAGCACGTCGGCGCCGTAGTGCAGTGCCAGCGCGTGCAGGGCCGTGGTGGCCGGCAGGCAGGCCTCCGGGCTGATGCCGAGCGGTTTGTAGGCCATTCCCTTGCGCGAAACGCCCACCAGCAGCGGTAGCTCCAGCACGGCTTTCAGGCTGGGCAGTTGCGCCAGCAGGGCGTAATTCTGGTCGATGGTTTTGGCGAATCCGAAGCCGGGATCGAGCACCAGATCGGCGATGCCGACGGCGCGAGCGGCCGCTACGCGTTCGGCAAAAAAGTCGAGCAGCGCCACCAGCAACCCGCCCTGGGCGGTGTAGTCGGTCAGGGTGGCCATTGTTTGCGGCGTGCCGCGCGAATGCATCAGAAAGTAAGGCGTACCGGGCCGGGCGCCCACCAGCGGCAGCATCTGGGGGTCGTGCTGCCCGCCGCTGACATCATTCACGGCGTCGGCGCCGGCGTCCAGGGCCGCTTCCGCCACGGCGGCGCGAAAGGTATCGACGGAGAGCAGCGCGTTTGGAAACGCCCGGCGCAACGCCCGGAAAGCGGGCACGACGCGGGCCAGCTCGTCGGCCAGGGGCACGTCGGGGGCGCCGGGCCGGGTCGAGTAGCCGCCCACGTCGAGCCAGTTGGCGCCCTCGGTCAGCAGGACTTCGGCGCGGGCCAACAGGGCGCCGTCGTGGCCGGTTTCGATGCGCGAGGCGGCGTAGAACGAGTCCGGCGTCAGGTTCAGAATCGCCATCACGGGCACGTCGGTCAGGGGCACCAGGCGCGAACCGACGCGGACGACGGCGCCGGGCGGTGCGGCGGGTAGGGCGGGCAGAGGCGTACTTTGCATTGGCCTACAATGTAGCGCCGATCAAGGGTCGGCGGCGCCACTTTTTATGAACCCGCACACGCTTACTCAGTTCGACGCCGTCATTGGCCGCTGCCGGACGCTCTTTCTGCTAAAAACGGCCGACTACGGCACCGCCTGGCGGGTGCTGCGGCCGTCGTCGGTCACGGATCAGCTTTTCATCAAAGCCGCCCGCATTCGCTCCATCGAGGAAAAAGGCACCCAACGCGTGGCCGAGGGCGTGGAAAGCGAACTGGTGGGGCTGGTCAATTACAGCGTGATCGGCCTGATGCAGCTCGAACTGACCGACCAGCCCGACGCGCCCACGGAACTGCCGCTGCCGGCCGTGGAAGCCGCCTACGACCGCCATATTGCCGAAAATCTGGCCCTACTCGACGCCAAAAACCACGATTACGACGAAGCCTGGCGGCAGATGCGGCGCTCGTCGCTGACGGATATCATCCTGATGAAACTGCACCGCACGCGCCAGATCGAAGATCAGCAGGGCCAAACCCGCGTTTCGGAGGGTGTGGACGCCAATTACCGTGACATTTTGAACTACGCCGTGTTTGCGCTCATCAAGCTGGGCGAAGAAAATCCGACCTGACGCGCGCGCCGGGCGTATGAAGCCGCGCTGCGTTCGGTGCCCGCCATTCCGGTGCTTTGCCGCCAACGACTCTTTAGCCATTTTATGTACGTCAAATATCTGAGCCGCTTCTGCTGGCTGCTCGTGGGGGTGGTGTTCATCTTCTCCGGCCTCATCAAGCTCAACGACCCCGTGGGCACGGCCATCAAGCTCGAAGAGTACTTCGAGGTCTTTGCCGAAGATTTTGGGCATTTTTTCCTGCTGCTACAGCCCTACAGCCGCACGTTCTCGATCGTCCTGTCGGCGGCCGAAGTCGTGCTGGGCGCGGCGTTGCTGCTGCGCTGGCAGTTGCACATCGTGCTGCGGGTCCTGCTCGGGCTGACCGTGTTCTTCGGCTTCCTGACGTTCTACTCGGCGGCGTTCAATAAAGTCACCGACTGCGGCTGCTTCGGCGATGCCATCAAGCTGACGCCCTGGACCTCGTTCACGAAGGATATGGTGCTGATGGCGGCCATTCTGGTGCTGCTGCGCACCTACGAACGCTGGCTCAAGGAACCGCTGACGCGCCGCCCGCTGATCGGCACGCTGCTGGTGACGACCGTGGCCGGCACTGCCATCGGCATTGGCGTGTACGCTTTGGGCCACCTGCCGATTTTCGACCTGCTGCCCTACAAGCGCGGCAACGATATCGGGGCGCTGATGAAAGCCCGCGCCCCGATGCGTTACGCCTACACGCTGGAAAAGGCTGGGGAGGAAATCACGACCGAGGCGTACCCCACCGACACCGCCTACCACTTCAAGGCAATGAAGGTGCTGAACCCGGAGGATGGCCCTAAAATCACGGACTTCCGCGTCTGGAACGATGCCGGCGACTATACCCAGGAGTTCCTGAAAGGCATCAAGCTGGTCCTCGTGATTCAGGGTCTCGACCGCCTCGACCGCGACCGCCTGCCCCAGACCGCCCAACTCCTGCAACAGGCCGCCCGTTCGCGCCTGCACATCGAGCCGGTGATCATCACGTCGGCCTCGCAGATTGCCTTTGACCAGTTTCGGCACGAAAAAAACCTGACTACGCCGTACTATTTCGTGGATGCCACCGTGCTCAAGACGATGATTCGCGCAAACCCCGGCCTGATCCTGCTGCGCGATGGTAAAGTACTGGAAAAGTGGCACTACCACGATTTTCCCACCCTGCGCGGCGTAGAAAAGATACTGGATCGGTAGGTGATGAGGTGGTGTGGTAGCGGGGTGGTGGGGAATTCGTAAGCCGGAACTACCACCACCTCACCACCCCCACCACCCTCACCACCCCCACCACCTCACCACCTCCACCCCAATGGCCTTCCTCTTCCGCCGCACCCTCGACGGCCTGCTGGTGCTGCTGGGTGTGGCCCTGACTGTTTTCCTGCTCTTCGCCGTGCTGCCCGGCGACCCGGCGGCCCTGCTGGCCGGGCAACGCACCGACGCCGCCACCCGCGCGGCCATCCGGGCCGACCTGGGCCTCGACCAGCCCCTGCCGGAGCAGTTGGCGCGCTACCTCAACGACCTTTCGCCGCTGAGCATCCACAGCGATTCTGAAACGAACCGCCTCAAGTACAGCTACGCGCGCCTGGTGCCCCTGCCCGGCCACCGCGCCCTGGTGCTGAAGGCGCCCTATCTGCGGCGCTCGTTCCAGAGCCAGCGGCCGGTACTGGCCGTGCTGCTCGACCACCTGCCCGGCACGGCCGTCCTGGCCGTGGCCGCGCTACTGCTGGCGTCGGTGCTGGGCATCGGGCTGGGCATCGTAGCCGCCCTGAAGCCTTTTGGTTGGCTCGACCAGGTGCTGCTCACGGTCACGGTGCTGGGCATTTCGGTGCCGAGCTTCGTGGCGGCTATCGGCATCGCGCTGGCATTCGGCTTCTACGGACATTCCTGGACCGGCCTGCCGATCACGGGCCAACTGCTTGAGATCGACCCTTTCACCGGGCCGCACGTGGTGTGGCGCAACCTGGTGCTGCCAGCCGTGGCGCTGGGCATTCGGCCGCTGGCCATCATTACGCAGCTCACGCGCGCCTCGCTGCTCGACGTACTGCGGCAGGACTACATCCGCACGGCGCGGGCCAAGGGGCTGAATACCCGGCAAATTGTCGTCAATCACGCCCTGCGCAACGCCCTGAATCCGGTCGTGACGGCCGTTTCCGGCTGGCTGGCCTCGTTGCTGGCAGGCGCTTTTTTCATCGAGTACATCTTCAACTGGAAGGGCTTGGGGGCTGTGACGCTGCGCGCCGTCGAGAACCTCGACTTCCCCCTCGTGATGGGCGCCACCCTCTTCGTGGCGACGCTTTTCGTGGTGGTCAATATCCTGGTCGATGTGCTGTATGCCGCCCTCGACCCGCGCGTCAAGCTGGGGTAATTTCGTGTCCTTCGAGTTTCGAGTTGCGCGTTCCGAGTTGCGCGTCACTCGAAACTCGAACTACGCAACTCGAAACTTCATCATGCACCTGCTCTACCTCACTTTCGGCCCCAATGTGCAGAACCACGTGCAGGCGGCATTTTCGATCCTGACGTTTCTGCGGCCCGAGCAGCGCACGGCCGTCAGCAGCATCACCGTGATGACCGATCAGCCCGCGTGGTATGCGCATCTGGCGGATGTCGTCACGATTTACCCCCTAACTCCGGCACAACTGACCGACTGGCGCGGCCCGCACGACTTTTTCTGGCGCATCAAAATCTGCGGCCTGCAAGCCCTGGCGGCGCAGCACCCCGGCGAGGCGCTGTTGTACCTCGACACCGACACGCTCCTTTTTGGCGATGCCCACGAGCTGGCGCGCACGCTCCAGCAGGGCGCACCCCTGATGCATCAGGACGAAGGCGCCCTGACGGCGGCCCGCAGCAAAACCGAACGCCTGATGACGCGGCAGATGGCGGGCAAAACGTTCGCCGGGTTTCACCTAGCTGGCCACGAGCACCAGTGGAATGCCGGCGTGGTGGCCGTACCCGGCGCGCTGGCGGCGCCCACGCTGGCTCGTGCCCTGGCGCTTTGCGACGCCCTGTGCGACGCGGACGTCACGCGCCGGTTGATCGAACAGTTCAGCCTGTCCGTCGCGCTCGCAACCGCTGCGGAGCAAGCCCAAACGAAGCTGACGGCGGCCGATTTCGCTATTGGCCACTACTGGAGCACGAAGGCGCTCTGGCAACCGAAAATCAGTGCGTTTCTGCTGGAGTCGCGCCTGAAAAACCGGAGCCGAACCCAGGAACTTGCCGCCCTTGATGCGTTGGATATGCGCGATACGCCCATCGGCCACCACGTACCCAATACCCGTCAGCGACTCGAAAAGCTGGCCCGGCGCTGGTTTCCGACCACGCAGGAACGGTACGTGGGCGACCGCTGAAGCCCGCCGCAGGTTAAGTATTCAGCCACAAGCTTCAAGCTATAAGCCAATCCGCTGACAGACAGGCGAAAAACCGAAGACGAATGCTGGATAATTTCTGGTCGACCACTTACCTGACGGGTGCGCGCCGCCCGGCCCCGGCAGGTACGCCTACGGAGCCGGGCGGCGCGCCCAGTCGGGAAGAACGAATGAGGTGGACGGACCCGGCCTTTAGCCGTTGTGGACGCCCGCAGCGGCAGTCTCCGTATCGTCATCATCGGAGGTGGCTACCTGCCGCACGACGAGCAGGGCGCCGACGGCCAACAGCCCACCAACTACCAATAGCTGCCGCGTGCTCAGGCGGCGCCCTACTTTCAGCAGTAAGGTGCCAGCGTGCGAAAGCAGTTCGGGCAGGTGGTCGTGGTTACCCTGGTAAACGTGCATCACCGATTCGACGATGCGGGAGAGGTCTTCCGGCAGGAGATTCAGGGCCGTTTCGGCATTCGTGGGCGAATTCATAAACAAATCAAAAGGTTAAAAAAAGCGGCGACCCGACGAGCGAGCCAACTGCCCGGCCTTACGGGCCGGGCGCGCGGAGGTTGGGGCAGCGCAGGCACCGGGCCAACTGCTGGGCCAACTGCCGGGGCAACGGTTAAGCGCGGCAAAAGCTTGCGCCCTTCGTTCGCTTGCCGTACCTTTGCCCCCGCAAAACGCACACGCACGGCATAGCTCAGTTGGTTAGAGCGTCGGATTGTGATTCCGAAGGTCGTGGGTTCGAGCCCCATTGCTGTGCCTTTCTCCGCTGACAGCGCCCGCCGAACCTGCGTTCGGCGGGCGCTGGTCGTTTGAGCCAGCGCCTATCGGGCCCCGGCCCGGCGTTTCAGCAAAAAGAAGTGCGATAACTTAGTGGCCGACACCGGGCCAACGTAGGCAGCGCTCAGTTCCCAGCCCTGCCGGTACAACAGCAGCAGGGCGCTGGTAGCCGACGGCGTGGCCTTGATTTTCTTGATCAGTTCCGCCTGGGCCGGCGTGTACACCTTGTTTTTGGTGCCGAGACCAAAATCCAGCCCCACGAACGAATCCGGGTTGCTGCTGCCCTCGAAATTGAGCAGGCACATTTGGGTGTTTTCGATTTCCAGCGCCGTCGCACTTGGGAGGGCAACCAGCGAGTCCGGCATCAGCTCGGTTCCTCCCGCAGGGGTCGGAACCGGCGCGCGGCGCTGGGCGAGCACACCGCCCGGCAGCAGGCTCAGCGCAAAAGCTAACGTGCTTACAAAAAAAAGGCTACGCATTGGGTAAAGAAAAAGGGGTGGAACGAAGGTAGAAAAAAGGACTGACCCCGCAAGCCAGCCGGGCAAAAACCCGCACCCAAAAGCCACCTGGCCCAGCTTGATGCTGCTTCGCACTTTGGCGGCACGGCGGAAAAGCTGGCAGCCGAAGATGGCTGGCAAGTCCCCCGGCGATTGGCGCCCAGCTACCGACCTTTGCGGAGCGCCCGGCCCGTTGTGCGGCGGGCTTTTTTTCGATTTTTCTTTTTTCGCCGGAATGTCCCTACTCGTGATCGGCTCCGTGGCCTTTGATGCCATCGAAACGCCTTTTGGTAAAACCGATAAAATCATCGGTGGCGCGGCCACCTACATTGCGCTCGCCGCGTCTTACTCGCAGCAGCCGATCAACCTGGTGGCCGTCGTGGGCGACGACTTTCCCGCCGCCGATATTCAACTCCTCCAGGACCACGGCATCGACACCACCGGCTTACAGATCAAGGCGGGCGAAAAGTCGTTCTTCTGGTCCGGCAAGTACGCCACTGACCTGAACTCGCGCCAGACGCTGCAAACCGACCTCAACGTGCTGGCCAACTTCGACCCAGTGCTGCCCGACGCCTACCAGGGCTGCGACTACCTGATGCTCGGCAATCTGGTGCCAGCTGTGCAGCGCACCGTGATCGAACGCCTGTACCGCCGCCCGAAGCTGATCGTGCTCGACACGATGAACTTCTGGATGGATATCGCCCTCGACGACCTGCGCCAGACCCTGAAGCTGGTCGATGTACTGAGTATTAACGATGAGGAAGCCCGCCAGTTGTCCGGCGAATACTCGCTCGTGAAGGCCGCGCGCGTGATCCGGGCGATGGGGCCGCACACGCTCATCATCAAAAAAGGAGAACACGGCGCGCTGCTGTTTGGGCCGGAAGGCCAGATTTTCCACTGCCCGGCCCTGCCGCTGGAAGACGTTTTCGACCCCACCGGCGCCGGCGACACTTTCGCGGGCGGTTTCATCGGCTTCCTGGCCGCCGCCGGCCGCACCGATTTTGCGGCCATGACCCAGGCCGTCGTGCGCGGCTCGGCAATGGCGTCGTTCTGCGTCGAAAAATTCGGCCCCGAGCGTCTGCTGAACCTGACGCCCGACGAAATCGCGGCGCGCGAAGCAGAATTCGCCGCGTTGGTAAAAGTAGGGTAAGCGAAGTGCGAGGTGCGAAGTGCGAGGTGCAAAGTGTGAGATGCGAAGTGTGAGGTGCGAAGTGGCACATTAAAACAGTCACTCAGTCACTCCGTTACTCAGTTCCTCTGCAACTTGTAGAGGCCTTTGGGAGTACAGGCAGATGGAGCCGTCCGGCTCTTTCACCTTTCAGCCCCACTTCCCGATGAGCAACAAAATTCCTGACCTGCAAGGCAATGATAAAGCCTCGGTCAACCCCAATACCCGCAAGAAAAACACGCAGATTCAGAACCCCAGCCGCAACGTGGTGTCGCAGCACGGCAACACGACTAACGGCGGCTCGGCGGGGAAAGAACCGCGCAAAACGGTGCCGATTCGCAAGAATCCGCAGAACAACAACCCAATGTCGCACGACGTGTAGCGTGGGCGGCTGACCTGCCGCTGTCCATTAGCACCGCTCCGGCTTCGGGGATCATCGCCCGCTTCGCGCTATTTGCGTGGAGCGGGCGTTTTTTGTGGCTAGGTTTGCCGTACCTGCCCGGCCAAACGAACGGTTAGCCGGAGAATAGACGGTATTTCCCCGTGGTAATCATTTTCTGCCAAGACGCGGAGAAGCGCCAAGCCGCGCTATCGTCGGCGTGACCTGACCAATCGACCTTACACCACCCTCACCACCTGACCTATGCGCATTTACCGAAACGGCGCCGAGGCCGTCGTCAGCGCCCTGCACGAGCTCCTGACTGCTGCCGCCCCGCCCGTGGCTGAGCGCACCGTGGATCAGGGGCTGCGCGCCCACCCCAAATGGGGCGCCCGCGACCGGCATTTCTTCGCCGATGCCGTGTACGAAATCCTCCGCTGGCGGCGCCTCCTCGGTGCCGCAGCGGGGGCCGACACCGCCTGGCCCCTGCTGGCCGCGCACCTGGTGCGGCGCGGGGCGGAAACCCTGCCCGACTGGTCCGAATTCGCGGGGCTTTCCGTCGAAACGATGGCTGCCCGACTGGCGGATCCGGCGCTGCCGCTGGCCGTGCGTGAATCGATGCCCGACTGGCTGGCGGCGTACCCATCGGCCGAAAATGCGCCCAACCTGCTGGCCCGCTGGCCCGCCGAGCTGGCGGCGCAAAACACGGCGGCGCCCGTCACGCTGCGCGTCAATCCGCTGAAAGGCACGGTGGCCCAGGCAGCGGCGCGGCTGCTGGCCGAGGGCATCGAAACCGACCCGGTGCCCGGCCTGCCGTGGGCGTTGCGGCTGCGCGTTCGGAAGCCCGTAACGCGCACCGCCGCTTTTCAGGCGGGGCTGGTAGAGTTGCAGGACGGCGGCTCGCAGCGCATCGCGCCGCTGCTGGCCGTGGAGCCGGGAATGCGGGTGCTGGACGGTTGCGCCGGCGCCGGGGGCAAAACGCTGCATCTAGCTGGCCTGCTGCGTAATCGGGGCGAAATCCGCGCCCTCGACATCGTGGACAACCGCCTCGCCGAACTGCGCCGCCGCGCCACCCGTGCCGGGGCCACCAATATCGAAACCGGCCGCGCCGACGATGCCGCCACGCGCGCCGCGCTCGCTAACTGGGCCGACCGCCTGCTCCTCGACGTGCCCTGCACCGGCACCGGCACCCTGCGCCGCCAGCCCGACCTGAAATGGCGCCTCACGCCCGCCTTCCGGGCGGAAGTGGGCGCCGCCCAGCGGCAGATTCTGCGCGACTACCCGGCGATGCTCCGGCCCGGCGGGCTGCTGGTGTACGCCACCTGCTCGCTGCTGCCGGCCGAAGGCGAAGACGTGATTCGGGAGCAGCTCGCCGCCCCCGGCAATGCGCTCGAACTGCTGGAAGAACACCGCACCTGGACCAGCGAAACCGCCGACGACGGCTTCTATATGGCCCTGCTGCACAAAGCGGATGGGCCCGTCTGACGGCGTCCGGCGTCTGGCTAAGCCCGAAATCTTACGGCCCATTCAGACGATGCGATGGCCGGCTGCGGCACCATTGCCGGCTGCTGAAATGCCGCCGATCAGCTATTTTGCTGCCTGATTTCGTTGGCTGATTCTCCTGACGCCCCTTTCCGAATGCGTACTCTTCTGTTTTCCGCCCTGTTCGGCGCCTGCCTGCTGACGGCCGCCACCGCCCACGCCCAGAGCGAAGGCACCGAAATCGATGCGCGCGTGGAAGCGCGCCGCCAGGCGATTATCGAGCGCAAGCAGGCCGTTGCTGAGGCGCGCACTACCGCCGATGGCACCCGTACGCAGATGCAGGCGCAGGAGCGCGCGCTGAAAGACCTGCAAAAACGCTTTGCCAAAGAAGAGGGCGAATACAAGAAGGCGCTCACCAAGCAAAAGCAGGCCGAAGCCGACCTGAAGAAGGAAGAAGCCGCCATCAAGGCCGCCCGGAAGCGCGACCGGGAGGCGGCTAAACGCAGCAAGAAATGAGGCTGCTGGAGCGCGCCCGTCCTAAACAGATGCCGGTATCTTTGCGGCAATGAAGGCCTTGCTACGTGGTTGTCTGCTACTGATTACGGTGTTGTTGGTCCGGGGTGTGGCCCACGGGCAGGCGCCCACGGCAGCCGAATCGCGGAAGGCCGATGCGGAGTTCGCGGCGCGCATCAGTCAGTTCAAAAAGCGCCTGACGGATCAGCAGGTGCGCACGGCCGATGCGCAAGCCACCGCCGACAAAGCCAAGCTCGAAGTCCGTGCCCAGGAACGCGCCCTGCGCGAAGCCCGCGACCGGCTGGGCCTGGCCAAAGAGGCCGTAGATGCCGCCGAAGACCGCGAGAAAGAAACCAAAGCCCTGATCAAAGCCGAGGAGCGCGCCCGCAAGGAAGCGCGCAAGGAAGCAAAAGCAGCCCGCAAAGCGGAGAAAAAGGCCGATTCGTTGAAGCGCGACTGAAGGCGGACACGCTTACGGAAAAACACACCGCCGGCTGAACGCGCCGTCGGCCGGAAGGCGCAAAAAAAAGCCCTACCCGCGTTTGCGGATAGGGCTTTTTTCGGAGACCGAGTGGAGAATATCGGAGTCGAACCGATGACCTCTTGCATGCCATGCAAGCGCTCTAGCCAGCTGAGCTAATCCCCCGGATGGTGATTGTGGGGCAAAGGTACGGCGCCGATCCGCAAATCGCCAAACAAAAAATGCCACCCGACGCTGGTCGGGTGGCATTTTTTTCGGAGCAGGCAGCCTAGTTAAAAATATAACGCAGGCCAATCTGCATCTGCCAGCGCGAGGCGAGGCCGCCCACGTCGTCGCGGAAGGTCTTGTTCAGCACCTGGCCCGGCGTGGTCACGGCGCCGGGCGTGGTGATGGTGCCGCCGCTGTCGATGGTAGCGGGCGAGATCGTCGGGTTCACGAGGTACGGATACTGGAAGACCGGCTTACCGTCGGCGCCGTAGCTCTGGAAGCTGAGCAGGTTATTGCGGTTGGGGGTCTGGATAACGCCCCAGTTTTTGTTCAGCAGGTTGCCGATGTTGAAGACGTCGAGCGAAAACTGGAGCGTGTTGCGGTTGTCGTTGCCGAGGTTCGTGAACACATCCTGCAACAGGCGGAAGTCGATCCGGTGCTGCCACGGACGGGCGGCGCCATTACGCTCGGCGTACTTGCCGCGCCGCTCCTTGAGGTACTTGTCCTGCTCGATGTAGCTGTTCAGGTCGGCCCACTGCTGCTCCTTGGTGTAGGTGCTCACGACGTTGAGGCGGTCGCGGTCGTTGGGCGCGTAGAAACGCACGTCTTGCAGCGTGATCTCTTCGGCCGAGCGCGGCACGTACATCAGGTCGTTGTTACCGCCCGCGCCGTCACCGTTCATATCGCCCTGATAGACGTACGAGAAGCGGCTACTGCCGAAGGCGTCGTTGGCGGCGGCGCCAACATAGAATACCGAGACGGTGGTAGCCGCGTGCCGGAGGTATTCGCGCTTGTACGAACCCGACGCAATCACGCGGTGCTGCTGAAGGAAGTTGGAGTACGAGAGCACGTTCGCGTTCGGGTCGCCGGAAACGGCGCGGTCGCGCCAGATCGACTGCGCGATCGAGCCACCGTCGTTCACCGAGCGCGAATCGGTGTAGGTATAGGCCACATCGACGTAGAGGCCGTTGTCGAAAGCGCGGCGGAGCTGGCCCGTCACGGAGTAGGAGTAGCCTTTGTTGGTGTTGCGCATCACGATGGCGTCAGTGATGTTGGGGTTCGCCGCCGTGTTGGCTTTCGGGCGCCCGCCGTAGAACGGTGCGCCCGCCGTGCGGGTGGTATCGAAGAGCTGGGTGCCGTTCGCGGGGTTCACCACGGGGCCGTAGATGCGGTTGTTGGCGAAAATGGCCGGGCGATAGTTGCCGGTCTGGACGCCGGCGGCATCGCGCGGGGTGGAGGCGTTTCGCAGGTTGATCGCATTGCCGTTGGCGTCGGCGTAGTAGTAAATCGGCCGGTTATCGGCGCCTTTCGCGAAGACGGTCGCGTTCGGCAGGTTCACGTTCTCGTGGTATATGGCGTTGAGGTCCTGCGTGAAAATGCCTTCCAGGGTAGCCACGATGCCACCGGGTAGCTGGATGTCGGTGGCGAGGTTGGTGCGCCACACCTGCGGAAATTTGAAATCCTTTTCTGTGACAGCCAGATTATAAGAAGTGTTTGCCGCCCGGGTCTGCGGGATGTAGGCGGTCTCGCTGGGGTTGAAGACGGTGTTGGAGTTCGAGAACGAGCCGAACAGCAGACCGTTATTGGAGGCCTGGTTCGAGATCCAGACGAACGGCACCCGGCCCGTGAACACGCCCGTGCCGCCGCGCACCTGGTAGCGCTGGTTGTCGAGCACGTCCCAGTTGACGCCCACGCGCGGCGAGAACAGCAGGCTCGTCTTCTGAAACTGGTCGGTTTCGATCCGGTAGCCGTCGCGGAAGCGGAGCTTGGCGACATCCTCATTGCGGCCGATATCGGTCGGGATGTTCGGCACGTCGGCGCGCAAACCGAGCGTCACTTTCAGATTCTGGCGCACGGCGTACTCATCCTGCGCGTAGAGGCCAAACTGCTGGGCCGTGATTTTGGCGAAGGGAAACGAGCCGTCGGGTAGGGCCGAGTACTGCAACCGGTACAGCGCTGCCGGGGTGGCCGGCGTGCCGGCCGGCGCCGCCACCAGCGCGCCATTCGCGTCGCGCACGAAGCCCGCCGAGTTGTAGAAGGCGTCGAGGGAGTTGAACTGGTAGTTGCCGTAGTAGTTCGGCGCGAACCCGTTCTTGAATTTGTAGAACTCGTTGTAGGTGCCGAGCGTCAGGACGTGGCGCCCGAGAAACATCGTGTAGTTATCGCCGACCTGGAAGACGTCGGTGTTGAGGATGTTGTTGGCCGAGAACGCCTCATACCCGAATGAGGTGAGCGTGGGCGTGGCCGAGGTGGTGCCCGCCGGGCCGTTGCCGATATCGACCAGCGGGAAGATGCCGCCGGAGCTTTCGCGGAAGTCGCGGAAAGCGGTGTAGCCGGCCGTGAAGTTGTTCGAGGCCCGCGCGCCAAAGGTCGAGTTCAGCTCGCCGATCACCGAGTGCAGGTTGTTGTTGATGCGGTAGTACGCCGACTCAAACGGCAGCCCCGTATTGCTCTGCGAGCGGCCGTTGGTGAGGGCCCCGGAGTTCGACGGCGACACGTCGCGGTACGACTTCAGGTAGTTGTACTTGACGCTGAAGCGGTGCTTGTCGGAGATGTTCCAGTCGAGCTTCGCGGTGGCTTTATCGGAGTTCTGCTCCAGCTGGTAGTTCTCGTAGGCGCCGGCGTTGTAGTTGTACCGCGTTCGGAGGAAGCCTTGCAGCTCATCGAGCTGCGCCGCCGACGCGCTCGATACGTCGGTGCCCGCCGTCAGGCCGGGGCGCAGGGCGCGGAAGTTACCGGTGGGCGGGTCGTTACGGCGCTCCTGCTCGGCGTTCAGGAAGAAAAAGAGTTTGTCTTTGATGATCGGGCCACCCACCCGGAAGCCGTAGTTTTTGAGATCGAACTTGGGGTAGGCCTGCTCCACGTCGCCTACTTTCTTGCCCACGAAGCTTTGGTCACGGTAAAAGCCGTAAACCGAGCCGCTGAATTTGTTCGAGCCGGAGCGCGTCACGGCGTTGATGCCAGCGCCGGTGAAGGCGCCTTGCCGGACATCGTAGGGCGCGATGGACACCTGAATCTGATCCACGGCGTCGAGCGAAATCGGCTGGGCGTTGGCTTGTCCGCCCACCGTGCTGCTCAGGCCGAAGGCGTTGTTGAAGATGGCCCCGTCGATGGTGAAGTTGTTGTAGCCGCCGTTACGCCCGCCGAAGCTCTGGCCATTGGCCTGGGGCGTGAGGCGCGTGAAGTCGTCGAAGGAGCGGTTCAGCGTCGGCAGGCGCTCGATCTGCTCGCGCGAAATCTGGGTGGCGGCGCCGGTGCGGTCGGAGTTGATGACGGCGTCGCGCTGGCCCGTCACGGTGGCCGCTTGCAGCTCCGTGGCCTGCTCGCTGAGCTTCACGTCGAGGCGCAGGTTCTGGCCCAGGGCCAGGAAAACGTCGGTGCGGGTCTGGTCAGCAAAACCTACCGACGTGACCTTTACCGTGTAAGGCCCGCCCACGCGGGTATTCTGGAAGTTGAACCGGCCGTCGTCGGTGGTCGGCATCGCGTAGATGGTATTGGTCGGCGTGTGCGTAGCCACCACGGTAGCACCGGGCACGGGCTGGCCCTTCTGGTCGGTCACCTGGCCATTCATCGCGCCGGTAGTGGTGCCCTGGGCAAGGGCCTCGCGGGTGGGCAGCAGCGCGGCGGGCGCGGCGCAGGCCAGCAGCACGAGCAGCGGAAGTCGGGTAAGCGGTCGGTTCATCAGCAGGAAAATGGAATGAAGGGAGAAGAACGAAAGGGAGCAGAACGAAGGAAAAGCCGTTCCGGGCGCAAAGCTCCGGCTACCCCGCGGGGCACCGGTGTTACGCCAGCATTACGCGGCAAGCCGCGCACTATTTGATCAGGAGGCCTGCAACCGACCTAACCCGCAACGTGCCAACGCACGGCGGGATTGATTGACAGTCTGTTCGTGATCGGGCGGGTTTCGCTGCGGAAACCGTAATTCAGCGGCGGGCTCAAAAAACCGGCGGCGGGCTGGTTTTTTTGCGGCGCGCTACCCGCGCCCGCCGGGGTTTGGCCCGCGCGGCGCCGGTTAGGCCCCGAAAAGGGCCGAAGCGGTCGTGCTATCCGGCATCGGCAGCCGCAGGTGCCAGACTACGCCGCCGCCCGGCGCGGGCGTGCAGGCCAACTCGCCGTCGAGCTGGCGACTGAGCAGGCGCACCAGGCGCAGGCCGAAGCCCGGCGCCGCCAAGGGGTCGAGGCCGGGCGGCAACCCCACACCATTGTCGCTGACGGTGAGCGTGAGGACTTCGGCGGAAACCCGGGTCAGCGCGCACGTCAACTGCGGGGCAACGGTGCGGCTGGCCGGGAAGGCGTATTTGAGGGCATTGGTCAGCAGCTCGTTCAGGATCAGACCCAGCGGCAGGACGGTTTCAGTGGGCAGCGCCAGGTCCGGGGCGCAGCTCAGGTGCAGGGTGGGGCGCCCGGCCGGGGTGGGCACGGCGTCGAGCAGGCCGGTGGTCAGCTCGGTCAGGTAGGCGGGCAGCGCGATGGCGAGCGCCTGCGTGGGGTCGCTATCGCCGCCGTCTCCGTCGTTATCGCCGTCGCGGTAAAGGCGCTGGTGCAGCAGAATGATCGAAAACAGCCGCTGCCGGCTTTCCTCCAGGGCCAGGCGCGTGGCGGGCGTGGTGGCCTGCCCGGCCTGCAAGCTCAGCAGGGCGCTTACGAACTGGAGGTTGTTCTTGACCCGGTGGCTCAGCTCGCGCAGCAGCGCCTGGATGAATTCGGCCCGCGCCTGACTCAGCGCCAGGGCCGTTTGCAGGTCGGCGGTCTGGGCCGCGAGGCGGGCGCGCTGCCGGGCGAGCAAGGCATTCTGGCGGAGCGTCTTGGTGCGCTCGCGGTAGTACGAAACCTTGAAGGCCCGCAGCGCCACCAGCCCCAGCCCGAGGGTGTAGGCCACGGCCGTAGCGTGGTCAAGAAAGCGCGCCAGCCGACCCGGGTAGGGCCGGGGCCACGCGGGCAGGTAATATTCCACCGCCAGCAGGGCCAGCAGGTTCAGCCCCAGCACGGCCACCATTCCCCCCTGATGGCGCAACGGCGCGACCATCGGAAAAATCAGCGCCAGCATCAGCACCATATACACGCCGGGGCCGTCGAGGCCGGCGTTGTAGTAGTACACGGCCGAGAACGCCGCCACCACGAAGCTCACGAAAAGCCAGATGACGGCCGGTGTAAACCAACCCCGCCCGCGGCTCAGGTAATATACTACGGCTATCAGGCCCAGCCCCACCAGGCCGGTCCAGAAAATGCCCGGTTCCAGCCCCAGTACCGGCATCAGCGCCGTGGCGATGGCCGAGAAGAACCCGATCACGAGCAGCATCGCGTTGAAGAGCCGATGCTCGAACGCGAAGCGGGCGGGCGGGCCGCTCAGGTACTGGCCGAACTCGCGCCGTGCCCGCCGCAGGCGGCGCCGGAACCCGGCGGCGCTCACGCGGGGCGGGCTTTCCCAGGTTCCGAACCGGGGACTTCCACTTCGGCGCCCGTCGGCGCGGACGTCAGCCAGCCGTGGCGCCCGCCCAGCGCAATCAGCTCGGCCACGTTGCCCACCTGGTATTTGTACAGCAGGTTGCGGCGGTGCGTCTGCACGGTCAGTTCCGAGAGGTGAAGCTGCTGGGCAATCTCCTTGGTGCGCAGGCCCTGCGCCAGCAGCCGCAGCACCTCCCGCTCGCGGGGGCTGGGCGGCAGCAGGTCAGGAAGCGCGGCGGCGCCCTCGGCCAGGGCGCCCTGGGCCTGGTGCAAGGCCAGCGCCACGGCCACGCGCAACTGTTCGTCGGTGTAGGGTTTGGTGAGGTAGCCCGCGGGGCGGGTGGCGTAAGCGCGGGCGGTGGTGGCGGCGTCGGAGTGGGCCGTCAGGTACAGCACCGGCACCGGCGGGCGGACCCCGTACGCGACCGCCTCGTAGGCGCGCACCGCCTCGATGACCTGAATACCGTCGGGGGCGGGGCGGCTCAGGCGCACGTCGCAGATGATCAGGTCGGGGGGCGAAGCCGCCGTTTCAAGCCAGTGCAGCGCGCCGGCGCCCGACACGGCGTGGCCCGCCACGTGGTAGCCCAAGTGCCCCAGCAGGGCCAGAAGGTACTCGACCACGAGCAGGTCGTCTTCGATCAGCAGCAGGCGGGCCGGTTTGATGGGCAACATTTTATTCAAACAAAAAAATACGACGGGGCGCTTTGCTCAGGAGCAAAAATGCCTTACCGCTTGGAGACACAGACGCGCAAATTAAATACGTTTCCATAAGCGGGCCTCATCGGAGCTCATATTTGGCCTTGACGCCGATTTTTCGGCACCCACCTCCTGCTCTGCTGCGGCTGAATGGATGGACTACGACCCCAAACCACGGCACCCCGCGCCCCGCACCGTGGCCCGTTCGGCGCTTACCTGCCAAGCGCACCCAATTATAACCATTTAGCAAAAATTACCTGAAAACAGGTATTGCACCCGTGGGGTAAGCGGACAGTCTGGGTAAACCGGCTCAAAAAATACCTCCAAACAGGTATTGCGGGCCTAAGGGGGACCCCGGACCTTTATACGGTTTCAATTTTTACTAAAAACCTCATAGTTTTCTCTGATGAAAAAGATTTTTCTCTCCGTGTTGCTCGCCGCCGGCATCGCCGCAGTGGCTACCCCGGCTTCGGCCCAAACCATCCGTCGCTGCAACAACGTCGGCGTGACGGGTACCAACATCTACACCACCGCGCAGGCCGCCCACGATGCGGCCACGGCCGGTGATATCATCTACCTGGAGCCTAGCTCCGCCTCTTACGGAAACCTGAACTGCACCAAAGCCCTCACGTTCATCGGCACGGGCTACTACCTGACGGAGCAGTCGCCGGCGCTACAGGTCGATAACCGCAGCGTGTTGCTCGACGGAGTGTACATCAATGCCGGCAGCGGCGGGGCGCGCATCACGGGCTGTACGATTACGAACACCTTTGTGGTAAGCTCTAATAATGTCATCATCGAGCGTAATCTGATTCAGAACACCTTCTACTATGGCTACAACCCGAACAGCGGCAACCAGGAAGCCATCACGACTGGACTGATCCGGCAGAATTTTATGACTTCAAACCTTTACCTCTACACCAACTCATTCGGAATGACCGGGGTACTGATCAGCAATAACGTCATCAGAGATGGCATCGGCGCCAATAATACGGCGCTGCTCAACGGCCTGCTCATCAGCAACAACGTGCTGGGCTACTACGATGGCACCGGCAGCGGCGAACTAAGCGTGAACAACTCGGTGGTGAAAAATAACATCATCACCGTGCCGGGCGGCTCCTTCACCACCGGTGCCAACACCTACACCAACAACATCGGCGCGGGTACCCAATTCGGCACCGCCAACGGCAACAAGCAGAACGTGAACATGGCGAACGTCTTCATGGGCGCCGCTATCACTTCAACAGACGGTGCCTACAAGCTGAAAGCCGGCGCCACTCCGGCCACCGGTGCCGGCGAAAGCGGCGTGGACTGCGGCGCGTACGGCGGGGCGGTGCCCTACATCCAGGCAGGCATCCCGGCGGTGCCTACCATCTACCAATACAGCCAGAGCGTGTCGGGCACGACCCTGAACGCCACGATCAGCACCCGGTCCAATAAGTAGCGCGACCTATCGGCGGCCCGCCGGTTTCGCCTTTCATACTTATGACGATTTTTTGCACCCCGCAGCGCGGCCGGCCCTGGCTGGTCCCGCTGCTTCCCTGGCTCGCGGCGCTGGCGCTGACGGGTAGCCTCCTGCTACCCTCCGCGCCCGCCTTGGCTCAGACGGCCCCTAACCTCGACCGCGTAGAATACTTCCTCGACACCGACCCCGGCTACGGCCTGGCGACGGCGGTGACGCTGCCCGGCGGCACCACTACCACAGCCGCCAACCTCACCATTCCGGTGAGCATTGCGAGCTCCGCGCCCGGCTTCCACGCGCTGTACATCCGTTCGCGCTCCGGGGGCAGTCTGTGGAGCCAGACCCTGCGCCAACTGTTCTATGTGGATGCGGCCACCGCCGCCACCGCGCCGAACCTCAACCGCATCGAGTACTTCCTCGACACCGACCCCGGCTACGGCCTGGGCACGGCTGCGACCCTTACGGGCGCGGCGTCGGCCAACCGGACGCAGACCTTCGCCGTGCCGCTGGGCGCCGTGGCGGCGGGTTTTCACTCCTTATACTACCGCTCGCGCGACGTGAACGGTGGCTGGAGCCAGACCGGCCGCCAGCTTTTCTACGTGGATGACGCTACTACCACCACCGCCCCGGCGCTGGTGAAGGCGGAGTTTTATGTAGACACCGATCCGGGCTACGGCGCGGCGACGGCCGTGCCCATCGGCGGGGGCGTCACGAACGCCACAGGCGTGAGCCTGGTGGTGCCGTTGGGGTCGCTGGCGGTCGGTTTTCACCGACTGTTCATCCGCACCCTCGACGCGAACGGCAAGTGGAGCCAGACCACCAGTCAGCTCTTTTACCTCGACGACCTGACCACCACCACCGCCCCGGCGCTGGTGAAAGCCGAGTTTTATCTGGATACCGATCCGGGCTACGGCGCGGCCACGGCCGTGCCCATCGGCGGTGGCGCCACCAACGCGCCGAGCGTGAATCTGGTAGTGCCGCTGGGGGCGGTGGCGGTGGGGTTCCACCGGCTGTTCATCCGCACCCTCGACGCCAGCGGTAAGTGGAGCGAGACCTTCAACCGGCTGATTTACGTCGATGACTTTACCGTGACGAGCAGCACGACCATCAACAAGGCCGAGTACTACTTCGACACCGACCCCGGTTACGGGTCGGGCGTCAACGTGCCCATCAGCACGCCCGCGCCGGACCTGCCGAGCCTCAACCTGCTGGCCGACGCCAGCGCCCTGGCCGACGGCAGCCACCGGCTGTTCGTCCGCACCCGCGACGCGAACAACAAGTGGAGCCTGGTGCTGAGCCGAACGTTCGCCAAGAGCAGCTGCGCCGTGTCTGATAATTTCGCCGCCGACCTGCCGAGCGCTAGCTACGGCAGCAATTTCAATCAGGCCGAAGCGGTGGCCGTCTTCAACGGCACCGGCACAGCGGGCTTCTACAACAATTACTACGTTAACGTGGACCTCGGTGCCAGCACCCGCACCGTATCGGAAGTACAGTTTGGGCTGCGGAACCTCAACGGCAATGCCGTGAACTACACCGTCCAGACGCAGACCTCGCCCGACGGCAGCACCTACACCACCGTCAACACCGTGACGGCCACACTGGCGGCCAACCAGGCATCGGCGGTGCTGGTGCAGCGGCCGCTCGCGCCGGTGCAGGCCAACGTGCGGTACGTGCGGCTGCTGTTCACGTCGGCCAGCTCCATCGGCTCGCCGATTCAGATGACCAGCGCGGGCGTGTACTACTTCAACTGCGTGGTGCCGACCATTACGCAGCTCAACCCCACCAGCGGCCCGGTGGGCACAAGCGTGACCATCACGGGCACCAACCTGACGGGCGCGAGCGCCGTGCGGTTCAACGGCACCCTGGCCACCACCTTCAGTGCCGTCAGCGCCACCAGCGTGACGGCCACCGTGCCGGCCGGTGCCACCACCGGTACCGTCAGCATCACCACGCCCAACGGCACGGCCGTGAGCACGGGCAGCTTCACGGTAAGCCAGCCGGTGCCGACCGTGACCGGCCTGAACCCCACCAGCGGCCCGGTGGGCACGAGCGTGACCATCACGGGTACCGGCTTCGCCACCACTACGGCCGTGAAGTTCAACGGCACCAACGCCCCCGGCTTCTCGGTAAACGGTACGGGCACCACCCTCACGGTGAACGTACCCGGCGGCGCCACCACCGGCACCGTGAGCGTGACCAGCCCCGGCGGCACCGGCACGAGCAGCGGTACCTTCACCGTGATTCCGCCGCCGACGATTACCACCTTCACGCCCACCAGCGGCGTGGCCGGCGCGAGCGTCACCATCAACGGCACGAACCTGACCGGCGCCACGGGCTTGACCTTCAACGGCACGGCCGCCACGATCCTGACCAACACCGGCACGGCGATCACCACCATGGTGCCGGCCGGCGCGACCAGCGGCGTGATTCAGGTGACGACCGTAGCCGGCACCGGCACCAGCTCCACCAGCTTCACGGTGACGACGCCAAACTCAGCGCCCACCGCCCTCGGCCTCTCGCCGCAGAACGTTAACGAGAACACGGCCGGCGGCACGGCCATCGGCAACTTCTCCACCACCGATGCCGATGCCGGCAACACCCACACCTACACCCTGGTGGCGGGTACGGGCAGCACCGACAATGCCGCCTTCAGCATCAGCGGCAACCAGCTCGTCATCAGCAGCGCGCCCAACTTCGAGGTGAAGCCGAGCTACGCCATTCGCGCGCGCACCACCGACCAGGGCGGGCTGACTTTCGAGCAAACGTTCACCATCACGGTCACGAACGTGAACGAGGCGCCGGCCATCAGCGCCCAGACGCGCAGCATCGCCGAGAACAGCGCCAACGGCACGGCCGTGGGTGCCGCGTTGACCGCCACCGACCCCGACGCCGGCACCACACTGACTTACAGCATCACGGCCGGTAACACCGGCGGGGCGTTCAGCTTCGGCACCGGCGGGCAGTTGCAGGTAGCCAATATGGCGGCGCTCGATTTCGAGACGACGCCCACCTTCACCCTCACCGTGCAGGTGTCGGACGGAAGTTTGACGACCAGCAACACCGTGACGGTGAACCTGACGGACGTGGTAGAAGGCGCCCCCGCCGCCTACTGGCCCACCAGCGGCGCGCCCGGCTCGGTGGTGCTGATCACCGGCACCGGCTACTCGGCCACCACGGTGGCGCGCTTCAACGGGGCGGCGGCTACCGGCACGGGCTTCAACTCGGCCACCAGCCTGACGGCCACCGTGCCGGTGGGCGCCACGACCGGTAGCCTCACCACCCAGACGGGCGGGGGCGCGGCCACGCCGCTGGGCACCTATACCGTGCTGGCTGGCCCCGCCCCGCGCCTGACCCAGTTCACGCCGCTGCGCGCCCCGGTGGGCACGGTGCTGACACTCTTCGGCTCGGGCTTCACGGGCGCCACGGCCGTGCGCTTCGGCGCCGTCAATGCACCCGGCTTCGTGGTGATTTCGGCCACGCAACTGACGGTACCGGTGCCAGCGGGCGTGGTGTCGGGCACCCGCCTCTACGTGCTGACGGGGCAGGGCGCGGCGCAATCGGCGCGGGCGTTCACGCTGATTCCGCCGCCGACGCTCTCGGCGCTGTTCCCGACTTACGGGACGGCGCAGGCCGTCGTGCAACTCACCGGCACGAACCTGACGAACGCCACTGAAGTGAGTTTCAACGGCACCGAGGCCCCGGCTTACACCGTCAACTCGGCCACTTCCATTACGGCCACGATTCCGATTGGCGCCACCACGGGGCCGATCAGTGTGACCACGGTGGCCGGCACCGCCACCACGGCGGGCGCCTTCACGGTGAACGCCTCGCCGGCGGCGCCCAGCATCAGCGGCTTCACGCCCGCCTCCGGCAACGTGGGCACGGCCGTGACGGTGGCCGGCACGAGCCTGGGCGGCGCCTCGCAGGTGCTGTTCGGCGCTACGGCGGGCACGGTCGGCAGCGCCTCGGCCGGGGCCGTGACCACGAGCGTACCGACTGGCGCAGCCACGGGCTACGTGTGGGTGCTGACGGCGGGCGGGCTGGCGCAGTCGCCGGCGAAGTTTACCGTCTCGACGCCGGCGCCGGTGGTTCCGGCGCCGGCCCTCACCAGCCTGCTGCCGGCGTTCGGCACGGCCGGCGCGCGGGTCATCGTCAAAGGCACTAATCTGAGCGGCGCCACGGCCGTGACGGTCAACGGCGCTGCCGCCACCTTCACGGCGGCCACGGCCACTGGCCTGACGGCTACCGTGCCGGCGGGTGCCACCAGCGGCCTGCTGCGCGTGACCACGGCGGGCGGCCAGTCGAACGGGCTGACCTTTACGGTCAACGCCAACGCCCTGCCGACCCTTACCGGCTTTACGCCCACCAGCGGCCCGGTGGGGCAGGTGGTGACCGTGACGGGCACCAACTTCACGGGCGCCACCCAGGCCGTACTCAACGGCGTGGCCGGGCCGATCACGGTTCAGGATGCCAACACGGCCACCTTCACCGTGCCCACGGGCGCCACTTCCGGCCTGGTGGGCGTGATCGGCACGGGTGGGCTGATGCTGAGTGCCACGCCGTTTACGGTGGTGCCGGCGCCGGTCGTGACCAGCTTCTCGCCGGGGTCCGGTTCGACCGGCACCAGCGTTACCGTCACGGGGCAAAACTTTACGGGCGCCACCAGTGTGCGCTTTGGCGGCGTGGCGGCGGTGATGCTCACCGTCCATTCGGCCACCAGCCTGACGGCCACCGTGCCCGTGCTGGCCGCAACCGGCCCGATCAGCGTCACGACGGCCGGCGGCACGGGGGCCAGCGCGGCCAGCTTCACGGTCACGCCGTCGGCGCCGACCATCACCAGCCTGGCGCCCACCTCCGGCATTCTGGGCACGTGGGTCACGCTGACGGGCACGAACCTGACCGGCACCACGGCGGTGCGCTTCAACGGCAAGCCCGCCGAGAGCTATCAGCTCGTGAGTGCTATCCAGGTGCTGGCCCAGGTGCCCGATGGCGCCACCACGGGCCGGGTCACGGTGCTGACCGGCAGCGGCGAAGGTGCCAGCACGACGCCGTTTACGGTGACCATCGCGCCGGATATCGACGCCTTCACGCCAGTGCGTGGCCCGGTGGGCACAGTGGTCACGCTCACGGGCGAAGGCTTCACCGGCGCCACTGCCCTGACCGTGGGCGGGGTAGCAGCTTCGATGCTCACGGCGCAAACCGACAAGCGCCTGACCGTCACGATCCCGAACGCCGCCCTGAGCGGACAACTGCGCCTGACCACACCGGTAGCCGTGGGCGTCTCGGCCCAAAGCTTCACCGTGACGGGGATGCGGGTTGATTCGAGCGGCGTGTTTAGTGGCACCACGGCCGCGCGGCTGGGCCTCTATCCCAACCCGGCGGCGGGCACCGTCACGGTCTGGATCGACCAGTGGCCAACCGGGGTGGCGCTGCCACCCGTGGAACTCTTCGACGCCCTGGGCCGGCGCCTGCGGGCTGTGCGCCTGCCCGATGCCATCACGGCCACCAGTGCGCCGGTAAGCCTGCTGGGCGTGCCAGCGGGCGTGTATCTGGTGCGCTGCGGCGGCCTGACGCAGCGGCTGGTAGTCGAGTAAATTATTTTTTCTCAGCTTCTCGCTGCCCGGTTTGCGTGATGCAGACCGGGCAGCGAGAACGTTTTTGAACCCTTTTTTATGTTAAAAAGAATAACGTTCCACTTGCTCGTGAGCGCCGCCTTACTGCTGGGGAGCGCCCCACCGCCCGCCGTAGCGCAGCAGCGGCCTGTGCGTGCGGCGGCTGCGGCCGGCCGGCCTATTTCCGAAGTACTCACCCCCACCGGCACCCTGCGACCGGGGGCCACCGGCTCCTTCGACCCCGCCGGCTACCGGGTGGGGACCGACCCTGCTACCGGCGCGCCCGTCTTCCGCCCCACCGGCGCGGGTGATGAGAACTGGCAGGATGGCTTTTACCTGCCCGGCACCGACGACCAGGTGTGGGCAATGGCGGTAGCCTCCAACGGCGACGTGTACATTGGCGGCGACTTTGCGGCGGTGGGTACCGTGGCGGCCAACTTTGTAGCCAAGTGGAACGGCACGGCGTGGAGCGCGCTGGGCACGGGCCTCAACAGCACCGTCCTAGCGCTGGCCGTGAGCGGAACGGACGTGTACGCGGCCGGTGGCTTCACCACGGCAGGCGGGGCGGCGGCTAATCGGGTAGCTAAGTGGAACGGCTCGGCGTGGAGCGCACTGGGAACGGGCATTGACGCCCAAGTGAACGCGCTGGCCGTCTCGGGCGCAGACGTGTACGTGGGCGGTTCCTTCACCACGGCTGGCGGCAGCCCGGCCCTCCGCGTGGCCAAGTGGAACGGCACGGCGTGGAGCA
>JANPLI010000155.1:0-14320 GCA_031426455.1 Hymenobacteraceae bacterium
GGCGGTGTTGGCGCTGGTGCACAACGAGAAGGTGGTCTGCTCACCGGTACCAAAAAACCGGTAAAATACGCCCCCGGCTGCCGGGAAGACCGTTACGTTGCCAACCGATCCGGCCGCCGGATCGTTGGTGGACGTGCTGCCCAGGGTCGTACCATTTACGGTGCTGCCGCAACCAAGGCCAATAGCCCCCGCACACTGGTCGTTGGCAGGTATCGTAGAGAACGAAGCCAGCACTGATGGCGAGATGGCGCCGCCGTTGCAGTTCGTCGTGACGGTGAAGTTGTAGGTGGTGCCAGCTACCAGCCCCGTGATGTTCCGCGTCAAAGCGGTAGTAGTTACGGTCTGCGTCGCTCCGCCTCCTGCTGGGGTGTAAGCAATCGTGTAGCCGTCCGGGCTAGGAGTGCCCGAAGCGTTGTAGCTGATCGTCACCGACGTCGTTGCCGGGTTGGTGAAAACCACCGCCGAGGGCGGTAGGCAGGCTGGCAGGTTTGCCGTAACGGCCTCGATCATCAACCGCCGGTTGTTGGTAGCGGACAGATCCGCGAGGCCACCCCCGGCAGCGTTAAAGCTGACAAAGAAAGCGCCGGTACGGGTAGGTGTTTCGGCCTGCGCACTCACCGCAAAATAGCCCCCGACCTTCGCGACGAGGCCCACGTGGAAGACCCCCGGATCAATGATCACCGGCGCCGTGAGGGTAAACGTCCGCTGCGTACCGGCATCCGTTGGCCCAACCACGTAGTCGGGCGAACGCCCGACGACCAGCCCGGCGGCGTCCAGCAATACTCCGTAAACGGTTTGGCCTACTACCGTAGAGCTCGTGGCCAGCGTGACATTCACTGCCGTGACCGTACGGCCAACGGAAGCGGTGAATCTGGAAGCCACCAAAAAGTCGCCACCAACAAAACCTACCTGGCTGGCGGGAGCTACCCCAGGGATCGCGTAGCCAATCGTCGTGGTGTTGACGTTTTGCGACTGGTTGGCATTGTTCGCCGCATTGTCGTCAGCAGCGCTCACGGTGACGGTGTTGGTGCCCGACACAGTAGGCGTAAAGTCGTCGAACGTAACGACCGTCGAGGCGCCCGGCAAGAGGGTGGCAACCACTTGCGTGTTCGAGAACGTGTTGGCGCCGGAGATATTCAGGAACACGTTGAGGTTGGTCAACGTATCCTGGCCGACGTTCAGGATGCGGGCCCGCACCGCGTGGGGGGCGCCGAACGGAATGGCGAGCCTGCCCAGGGTGTAGATATTCGTCACCTGCGCGTCGTTGGTGAACCTCGTGGTGAAGCTGGTCGAGGTGGTGCTGGTCTGCCCGCCACCGCAGTTGCTGATCACATCCACTGCGTAGGTGGTACCGGGCGTCAGGCCCGTCAGCACCACCGGCGAACCGGCCGAGGTGGTGGTTTGCAACGAACCACCCGATGGGGTGTAGTTGATGGTGTAGCCACCCGTGGCGACCGCATTGGTGCCGAACGAGAGCGAGGCGCTCACGTCGGTGATGCTCCCCGCAACCAGCGCCGTAGGAGGTACGCAAGCCGGCGCCGCCGCCGTGATGGCTTCCAGCATCAACCGGTTGCTGGTACTTGCCCCCCGGACCACCGGCGCGGCCGGCGCGGCGAGGTCCTCGGTGTAGAAGGTCGTACCCCGGTCAGGTGATTCAAATTGCGAACCCAGTGGGAAATACGTCTTGGTAGCACCGGTGGCATATTTGCTTGCCAGACCCACCATAAAGGCGCCGGGGGCGAGGATGACCGGTGTGGTGAACGTAAAGGCCTTCAGCGTACCGTTGCCGGCTACGTCAGCGGCGGTCACTACGTAGTCCGGCGACTGGGCCAGTACTGCTCCGTTGACGGGGTTTACCAGCACCCCGTACACCGTTTGCCCAACTGTTACGTCGTTCGTAGCGGTAGCGGTACCGACAAAATCGACAATTTGGGCACGCACGCCGGTGATACTGAGGGCTGTGGAAGTAGTGAACCTTGCCAGGTTAGCAAACACGCTGGCGGAAGCGGCAAAGCCGTTTGCCGTGAACACCGGGAGCGCTGGGTTGATGTAGGAGTAGTCGTTGGCACTAACCTCCTGCGTTTCTGACCTAGTGTCGTTGGAGGTGTTCTCATCCCCCGAAAGACTCACCGTCACGGTATTGGTACCGTTTGCCGTGGGGGTATAGGTCGCAAAGGTGATCGTTGCTGTAAAGCCTACGGGAATTACCGGTACGGCCTGCGTGGTCACGAAAGCGTTACCGGCCGGGCCGGTAATGGTCAGCGTAGCGGTGCTCGCCGTAGTTGAAGCCAGCCCCACGTTGGTGATGGCCGCCCGCACGGTGTGCGGGGCCCCCGACGGAATCGGCAGCTTGTTGAGGGTATATACCGCAGCTACACTTGCGTCGTCGTTGAACGAGGGCGTAAACCGGTAGGTCTGGCCCACGACCGGGACCGCGGCCTGCCGGAAGTTGAACGAGTTACCCGTGTAGGCGGCGTTCTGCGTCGAGGAGGGGCTAGCCCAAGCTGTGATCGATCCCTTCGTGACCGTCATCAACCGCGTGGCGGCGGTGCTGTTGCCGCGCAGGCCAACTTCCGAGAACTTGGCTACTACAGAAGCCGAGCCACTGAGTGTAGGCGCGCCATACACGAACTCAATGCGGTTGGTGGTCTCGTACAGCTTGACCTGAAAAGAGAAGGTCGCGTAGTTGTTGGGGACAGGCGTCGCAGTAGTCGCGCTCTGGGCGCGAGGTTTGTCCTGCACGTTGGTCCACTGAATCGTACAGACCTGGTTCGGTGACGTGCCCGTGGTGCGTACCTGATAGGTCGCTCCGCCGGGAAGCGAACCATCCTGCAAGTCCACGTGGAACGGCGCCATCAGGTAGGTGTCCGCACCGCTGGAACTGACGAAAACCCCGCCAAACGCGGTATTCGCCAGGTTGCTGTTACTGTTCGCGTAAGGGTAATACAACGCCGCTGACGACGGCGCCGCCATTGCCGCACTGCCGCCCAACTTCATCAACCCGTTGGTATTGAGGATGAAGTGCGACATCGAAGCGCCATCGTACGTGAAGCTGAAGCCAATCGGCGTGGCAGCCGAGTTGGCATCGTCCGTGTTGGCCGTTGTGATGGCGGTACCCGTTGCGCTGATATCAGTAAACGCGCTCGTAACGGAGGTAAAGCCCGCCGGCCGGTAATTGATCTGGGCGTGGGCGGCGCCCGTGCCCAACAGGCCTACTGCTACTGCCAGCAGGCCGCGTTTGGTGGTGGAAAAAAGACTACGCCCACGGCTGCCGGGCGGCAGTGGGGCAGGCCCGCCCGTAGGCAGCACTGATGAAGGTGTAGGCAGGTGGTGCGTGACCGCTGCCGGGTAGGAAAGCCGCATAGGCGTAAATCGAAGTGGTTGGAAGTGAAAAAAATGACAAAAAAACCGACGGGTGCTCCCGTGACCACGTGACGCAACTAGGCGTACGTTTTTCAAATGTAAGGAAAGAATTGGTAACAGTCCGGCAACGTTTGTCACAAATTCTGTAAGTTTTCGCAAAAAACGGCCTTTAATAACCGCTCCCGGCATTTTGGCGTTTAAAATCTTTTTGAGTCCAGCTTTTTGAATGTTTGCGCATCTTGCGCGCAACAAATGAAATTCGACCTGGCTTCCTGATTACGCCGCGACGGGGAGCCGACTCAGCATCTTTGTGAACGGAAGTCAGCAGAGGCCCCTTGTTTTGGGTCCTCCACTCCGGGCTGGTTCGGTTAAGGCAAGGCTCACTCCGGGTTATGCCCTACCGCATTTAGCGCCGCCACCGCGCTTTGCCGCCCCGATTTCTCCCCTGGCAAACACGCTAATTATTATTGTTTATGGCGCTTTCCGCCGACCAGGTTCAGGATCATCAACAGAAAATCAAACAGGTGCTGGCTGAAGTCGGCAAGGTGGTGGTGGGCCAGCAGACGCTGGTTAACCGGCTGCTGATCGGTCTATTTACGGGCGGGCACATTTTGCTGGAAGGCGTGCCGGGCCTGGCGAAAACGCTTACCATCAACACGCTGGCGCAGGTGCTGCACCTGCATTTTCAGCGACTTCAGTTCACGCCGGACTTGCTGCCGAGCGATTTGATTGGTACGATGATTTACAATCAAAACCAGTCGGTGTTCGAGGTAAAAAAAGGGCCGATCTTCGCCAACCTGATTCTGGCCGACGAAATCAACCGCTCGCCGGCCAAAGTGCAGAGTGCCTTGCTGGAAGCGATGCAGGAGCGGCAGGTGACTATCGGCGATACCACGTTCAAGCTGGCGCCGCCGTTTCTGGTGCTGGCCACCCAGAACCCCGTCGATCAGGAGGGCACGTATCCGCTGCCGGAAGCGCAGGTTGACCGGTTTATGCTCAAAGTCCACGTGGACTACCTGCGCAAGGCCGACGAGCTGGAAGTGATGCGCCGGATGGCCGACCTCACGTTTCAGCCGCAGATCAACGAGGTGCTGACGCAGCAGGACATTTTCGATATCCGGGAGGAAATCAACCAGGTACAGGTTTCGGATACGCTGGAAAAATACATCATCGAACTGGTTTTTGCCACCCGCAAACCGGCCGATTATGGCCTCAGCGAGTTCGCGCCCTACGTGCAGTACGGCGTTTCGCCGCGCGCTTCCATCGCGCTGCACCGGGCGGCACGGGCGGTGGCCTTCTTCGAGGAGCGCGACTATGTGCTGCCGGAGGACATCAAGGAAATGGCATCGGACGTGATGAACCACCGCATTCTGCTCAACTACGAAGCCGAAGCGGACAATGTGCGCTCCACCGATTTCATCGAGGCCATTTTGCGGAAGGTGCCGATCAATTGAATGGGGCGTCCGTCCCCTTTAATTATCCGGCTGGCCGTCTCTTCTTTCCACAGGAATTACGCAACTGATACTCCCTGGCGTGATTTCGCGCAGAGTTTCGCGGAGTTTTACGCGGAGTTGTGCAGAGTCAAGCCCGTTTTTGAATCAAAAAGACTGGTCAAGACGGTAGTTTGCGTAAGTCCTGTTCCAATTTCCCGCGAAGACGCCAAGATGCGAAGAAGAATTAAGCCGAACGGGGCATTCGTCTATGAATGGGGTTGGTAGGGCCTTTTTAGCCCGCCGTTTGTTGAGCACGGACTGATACCTGGTACTCCCGGGCGCCGTTCAGGGCGCGCTTCGGCCCTGACGCAGTTGTTTTCCGTAGGGATAAGCCACGTAAGCCGCCTTCCTTCCTTTATTTCTGCCAAGTGATCCACCCGATGCGCATCGCCGGAGCTGCTCTCAACCAAACGCCCCTCGACTGGGCCACCAACCTCGCTAATATCCGCACCGCCATTGGGCAGGCGCGGCCTGCCGGGGTAGCCTTGCTTTGCCTGCCGGAACTCTGCCTGACCGGCTACGGCTGCGAAGACCTGTTTCTGCATCCTTGGGTGAGCGCCGCCGCCGAGGCCCATTTGCTTGACTTGCTACCAGATACGTACGGCCTTTGCGTGGTGGTGGGCCTGCCGGTGCGCCACCGGAGCCACACGTACAACTGCGCCGCCGTGCTGCGCGACGGCCGAGTACTGGGCCTGCAAGCCAAGCAGTTTCTGGCTTCCGACGGCATCCACTATGAGCCGCGCTGGTTTCAGCCGTGGCCCGCGGGCGAGGTAGTGGAAATCGCTTTCGCTGGACAGCAAGTCCCGCTTGGCGACCAGGTTTTTGAACACGAAGGCGCCCGGTTCGGCTTTGAAATCTGCGAAGATGCCTGGCGCCCCGACGATGTGCGCCCCGCCTGCCGCCTGATGGGGCGGGTGGATTTGATCGTGAATCCTTCGGCCTCGCACTTCGCCCTGAGCAAGACTGATGTACGCTATAACCTGGTACTAAAGGCATCGCACATCTTTGCATGTACGTATCTATATGCCAACCTGTTGGGCAACGAAGCAGGCCGGGTGATCTACGACGGCGAGATTCTGGTGGCCCGTAACGGCCATCTGCTGTGCCGCAATGGGCTGCTGAGCTTCAAGGACGTGGACCTGGAGTGGGTGGAGATCGATTTCAGCCAACCCCTCGAACCGGCTACCAAAATCGCCCCGCTGCCCGTGCCCGACGAATACCGCGAGCTGAACGCCGCCCTTTCGCTGGCGCTGTTCGATTACCTGCGGAAGTCGCGCACCAAAGGCTTCGTCCTCAGCCTGTCTGGCGGCGCCGACTCGGCGATGTGCGCCATCAGCGTGGCCGAAATGGTGCGTCTGGGCGTTGCCGAGCTGGGCGCCGAAGCCTTTATGCGGAAAGCGGGCTGTTTCAGCGAAACGGACATCGCCCGCGCCGCTTCTCCGTCGGCGTCCATTCCTCATTCCTCATTCCTCATTCCTCATTTACTGACCTGCGCCTACCAGTCCACCGTCAACTCTTCAGAAGACACTTACGAGGCCGCCCGCGCCATTGCGGAAAGCATCGGCGCCCGCTTTCACGCCTGGCGAATCGATGATGAAGTGCAGCGCTACCAGTTCACGGTAGAGCAGGCCATCGGCCGCGAGCTCACCTGGGCCACCGACGACCTGGCCCTCCAGAACGTGCAGGCGCGCGTTCGGGCGCCCGGTATCTGGCTGCTGGCCAACACGCTAAATGCGCTGCTGTTGACGACCTCAAACCGCTCGGAGGTGGCCGTCGGCTACTGCACGATGGACGGCGACACCGCCGGCTCCATTGCTCCGCTGGCGGGCATCGACAAGGATTTTCTGCGTCGCTGGCTCGTGTGGGCTGAACGGGAGTTGGGGTACACGGGCTTACAGCGCGTCAATACGCTGCAACCGACGGCCGAGCTACGCCCCCTGGAAGAACGCCCCGAAGACCGCCAGACCGACGAACGCGACCTGATGCCCTACCCGGTTCTCAATGCCATTGAGCGCCTCGCTTTCTACGACCGCCTGGCGCCGACAGAAGTGGCCGAGCGCCTGGGTATCCAGTACCCGGACCTCACGGCTGAGCAGCGCATTACCTATGTGCGGCGCTTCTACACGCTCTGGAGCCGGAACCAGTGGAAGCGCGAACGGTACGCACCGTCGTTTCACCTCGACGATTACAACCTCGACCCGCGCTCGTGGCTGCGGTTCCCGATCCTGAGCGGCGGGTACGGCGCCGAATTGGCGGAACTCTGACCTGATCGGCGCCTCTGGGACCGATATTTCAGCTTAGGCTTGGCTGCTCGAATCCATCTGAGCTGGCCGCCGCGCCCGCAGCAGCACCCAGATGCCGATCAGCACCATCGGGATGCTCAGGATCTGGCCCATATTCAGTGGCAGGCCGTTCTCGAAATCGACCTGGTTTTCCTTGAAGAATTCGACGAAAATGCGGAAGCCGAAGAGCAGCACGACGAACAGCCCGAAGATCAGCCCGCGCGGCGTGGCAGCTTTGTAGCGGTTCCAGAGCGCCCACAGCCCCACGAACAGCACGATGCAGAAGAGCGCCTCGTAAATCGGGGTGGGGTGACGCGGCACGGCGCTCAGGCGGTCGGGGTTGAGGGGGAAGATCATCGCCCAGGGCACGTCCGTCGGCCGACCGATGATTTCGGAGTTCATCAGATTGCCGAGGCGGATAAAGGCGCCGCCCAGCGCCACGACGATCACGATGCGGTCCAGCACCCACAGATAATCGAGCTTTTCGCGGCGACTGAAAAACCAGAGGGCCAGCAGTATACCCGCCGTGGCGCCGTGCGAGGCCAGCCCGCCGTGCCAGATCTTCAGGATTTCGAGCGGATTCGCCAGGTAGTCTTCCGGCTGATAGAAGAGGATATGGCCCAGCCGCGCGCCCACCACCGTGCCGATGATCATATAGAACGTGATCACGTCCACGAGGCTCGCGGGCTTGCCTTCGGCGACGTAGATGCGCGTCAGAATGACCTGCCCAACCAGAAAACCGGCGGCAAACAGCACCCCGTACCAGCGAATGGTCAGCGGACCGAGGTGAACAAGGGCATTGGAAGCCGTCCAGGTAAGGTAAGCGAGCATATGTGATGAGGGGCTTTGCCCCGAAGCGAGCGCGGCGCGAAGCGCTCAGCAAGAAAAGTAAAGAATGTGGCCAGGCGCGGAGCGTCGCGCGAGAAAATAGAATAGGTGCGCTTCCTGAGTTCCCCCTTGCCGCTTTGCGGCTTGGCTGCTGCGGGGCAAAGCCCCTTGCTACACAGCTACACGCTACCCCAGCTCGCTCAGTTCGAGCCAGCGTGCCTCCTTGGCGCTGATTTGGTCGGTCAGGGTCTGGATATCGGCGCCCAGTGCGTGTAAGCGCGTGTGGTCGGTGATGGTGCCGCCCGTCAGCTCGGCTTCCAGCTTGGCTTTGCGGCCTTCGAGCTGCGCGATTTCGCTTTCCAGGCCCTCGTACTCCTTCTTCTCGGCGAAGGTGGCGCGGCGCTTGGCGGGCGTAGCGGGCGCAGGCGCGGCCATCACCACGGGCGCGGCGGCCAGCACGTGTTTGGTGGTTTCCTTCGGGACGCTGGCCTCGCGGGCGGCATCTTTTTCCGCCTCGCGGAAGTCGGTGTAATTGCCGGGGAACGAGCGGATTTGTCCGTCGCCTTCGAAGACCAGCAACTGCTCCACGAGCCGGTCCATAAAGTAGCGGTCGTGGCTGACGATGAGCAGGCAGCCGGGGAAGTTGATCAGGAAATCCTCCAACACATTGAGCGTCGGGATGTCGAGGTCGTTCGTCGGCTCGTCGAGCACCAGAAAGTTCGGGTTCGCCATCAGCACCCGCAACAGTTGCAGGCGCCGCTTTTCGCCGCCGCTGAGCTTGCTGACGAACGTGTACTGCCGCGCCGGGGCGAACTGAAAGAGCGTCAGCAGCTGCGCCGCCGTGATGACGGAGCCGTCGGCCATCGTGATGACTTCCGCAATTTCCTTCACCACGTCCAGCACCCGCTGATCGTCGGAATACGTCAGCTCGTGCTGCGTGTAGTAGCCGAAAACGGTAGTCTGGCCAACTTCCAGCGTGCCCGAATCGGGCGCCATCCGGCTGGTCAGCATATTCAGCAGGCTGGTTTTGCCGGCGCCGTTCGGCCCCACGATGCCAAGGCGTTCGCCGCGCCGGAAGACGTAGGAAAAATCGGCCACGACGGGCTGGGCACCGCCCGCGTAGGTTTTGCGCAGGTGGTCGGCTTCCAGGATTTTGTTTCCCTGGCGGGTGGTCTTCACGCTCAGCTCCAGGCCTTGGGTGCCGAGCTGCGTTTTGGCTTTTTTCTCGGTGACGTAGAACGAGTCGATCCGCGCCTTTTGCTTGGTGCCGCGCGCCTGCGGCTGGCGGCGCATCCAGTCCAACTCCTTGCGGTAGAGGTTGCGGGCTTTTTCCACCTCGGTGGCCTGCTGTTCCTCGCGCATCGCCTTCTGCTCCACGTACACGGCGTAATTGCCCTTGTAGGTGAACAGCTCGCCGTTTTGCAGCTCGGCCACTTCGGTGGCCACGCGGTCGAGGAAGTAGCGGTCGTGGGTCACCATCAGCAGCGTGGTGGCCTGGGTGGCGAGAATATTTTCGAGCCACTCGATGGTCGCCAGGTCGAGGTGGTTGGTGGGTTCGTCGAGCAGCAGCACGTCCGGCTCGTCGATCAGCACCTGCGCCAGGGCCACGCGCTTCCGCTGCCCGCCGCTGAGGGTGCCCACCACGCGTTCCAGTTGGCCCACGCCCAAGCGGCTCAGAATCTGGTGGACGCGCACTTCGGTTTCCCAAGCGCCCAGCTCGTCGATCAGCTCCGAAAGGCGCTGAATCGTAGCGTCGTCGGCGCCGTTTTCCAACGCCTCCTCGTAGTCGCGGATCGCCGTCAGCGCGGCGTTGCCGGTGCCGAAGAGCAGCTCGCGGATGGTTTGGGTATTGTCGAGCTGCGGATTCTGGCCCAGGTAGCCGATCCGCGCGCCGCGGCGGGCACTGACCTGGCCTTCGTCGGGCGGCAGGGCGCCGGCCAATACGTTCAGCAGCGACGTTTTACCGGTGCCGTTGGCACCTACCAGCGCCACGCGCTGCCCCTGGTTGAGGCCGAAAGTGAGGTTGCGAAAAAGCCAGCGGTCGGCGATGGACAGGCCGACGGCGTCGGCGGAGAGAAGATTCATGGCGGGGCAAAGGTCGGCAATTGGAGCCTGCCCCGCTGGGTTGGGCATCATTTAGCCCCAATCACGACGGAGCGGTGTTCAAGACACACCACCCGCACCGGCGCACCGGTTGACTTCACACCACCGTCACCCGGTCCAGCGCCACGTCGTCGGCGAAAATTTCCACATCGCGGTAGCGTACCGGCTGGCCCTGCCGGACTTCGAGGTAGCGCAACGGCTCCGGCTCGGCCGCCACGATTTCCAGCGCAAGCTGCGTCAGCACGAGCCGCCCCACGCGCAGCAGCGCGGGTACCTGGCCGGGGTGGGCGGCGTGCCAGTGAATCAGCGCCTCGTCGAGGACGCGGACGACGGCTTTGGTTGCGGTAGGCAAGCTGGGCGGGGAAACTTTCACGGAACCAGACCGAACGGTGGAAAAAAGGGTGGCACCACTACGGCAGAATACGCGGGGCGGTTGAATGGTAAACCGCCCCGGCCGGTACTGATCGATGCTGGTGCGTTGCTTTGTAGCGGCTTGCCCGGTTGCCGCGTCGTTGCGTCGGCCCGAAACGCGCATTCCGCTCGCCTGTGACTTCTACTGACCCCATCGGCATCTTCGACTCCGGCATCGGCGGCCTTACGGTAGCCGCTGCACTGGCCGAGGCCCTGCCCCACGAATCGCTGCTGTATTTTGGCGACACTGCGCACCTGCCTTACGGCGACAAAAGCACGGCCGCGATTCAGGCCTACTCCGTCAAAATCTGCGACGTGCTGCTGCGCCAGCGCTGCAAGCTGATCGTGATCGCCTGCAACTCGGCCTCCGCCGCTGCCGCCGAATTGGTACGCGAGTACGTAGGCTCGAAAGCGCGGGTACTCAACGTGATCGACCCGCTGGTGCGCCACGTGGGGGAAGCCTTCGCCGGGCAGGCCGTCGGGCTGATTGCGACGCGCCAGACCGTGAACTCGAACGTGTACCGGCGCAAGCTCGACGCCCTGGACCGCGACATCCGCCTCCAGGCGCTCGCCACGCCACTGCTGGCCCCGATGATTGAGGACGGCTTTCACGATTCGAGCGTCTCGGAAGAGGTCGTCCGCTCGTACCTCTCGCAGCCGGAGCTGGCCGGCATTGGCGCGCTGCTGCTCGGTTGCACGCACTACCCGCTGATCCGGCCGCAGATTGAGGCGTTTTATGGCGGAAGAGTGCCGATTCTCGACGGCGCCGAAATTCTGGCCCACGACGTGCGCCGGACGCTGGAATCGCTCGACCTGCTCGCCGACGGCGCCTTTCCGCCGCGCCACCATTTTTACGTCTCCGATTTCACCCGCTCGTTCGAGGAATCGACCCGACTCTTCTTCCGGCGCCCCGTGCGGCTGGAAGAGTACCGGCTGTGGGAGTAGCAGTGTCTGGAAGTTGCGTTACTAACGGTCTGCCAATAAGCGGCAGACGGTCGTGTAAAGCACGGGTACCTGCTCTTCCACGGCCGTCCATAGCCGAGCTTCATCTACCCGGTCGAAGCGGTAGATCAGGAGGTCCGCTAATCGGGTAAATAGTGGCGCTTGCGGCAGCGAACGACCACCGGCGCGCAACCAGCGTTTGCAGGCTTCTCCGGTGATCATTACAAGTCGTTCGAGCGCGGAACGCTCCAAGCTTCTTTCTTGCCTGGTGGCTGGCAGCGAAGCCAACAATTGGATGTGTTAGCAACATTGCGCAATATCGTCCAACGGGGAGCCGGAGAAAGTCATTGGTGACGGGGGCGGCGAAACGATGGCGCTGCGGCGTCATCGTACTCAAAATTAAGCCGGAATCCCCGCCAGCAGCTCGTAGGTGGCCTGCTGGGCACGGACGGGCGCGGCGCCGTCGGGGCCGTTGAGGTAGGCGTTGTGGAAGTCGCGGGCCTTCACGTTGTCGGTCTGTTGCAGGTCAACCATCGCCCGGACTTCGGCGCGCAGCGTTTCGTCGAACACCGGAAACGCCACTTCCACGCGGCGGGCCAGGTTGCGGTTCATCCAGTCGGCGGAGGCGATGTAGAGCCGCTCGTTGGCGGGACCGCCGCCGTTGGCGAAGATGTACACGCGGCCGTGTTCGAGGTAACGATCCACGAGCCCCCGGCTGGTGATGTTGTCGGAAACGCCCGTCAGGCCCGGCACCAGGCACGAAATGCCGCGCACGTTCAGATCGACCCGGACGCCCGCCTGCGCGGCCTTGTACAACAGGTGGATCATCGTTTCATCCTGCAAGGCATTCAGCTTGAGCAGGATGTACGCGGGCTTACCGGCCTGGGCGTTGCTGATTTCGGTTTCCACGAACGCCGTCAGTTGTTCGCGCAGGTTGAAGGGCGCCACCAGCAGGTGCTGGAAGGTTTTGCCCGCGCGCTGGCGGTCGGTGAGGAAGGCGAAGACCTGATTCACGTCCTGGGTCACGCGTGGGTCGGCGGTGAAGAGGCCGTAGTCGGCGTAGATGCTGCTCGTGACCTCGTTGAAGTTGCCGGTGCTGAGGTAGGCGTACTGGCGCACCGAATCATCAGCTTCCGTCCGGGTCACGAGCGCCAGCTTGGTGTGCACCTTCAAATCGGGGTGGCCAAAAATGACATTGGCGCCGGCCTTTTGCAGCTTGCCGGCCCAGTGGATATTGGATTCTTCGTCGAAACGCGCCTTCAACTCCACCACCACCGTGACCTGCTTGCCGGCCTTCGCCGCCTTGACGAGGGCCTTGGCAATCTCCGATTTCGCCGCCACCCGGTACAGCGTCACGGCGATGGCCGTCACGGCGGGGTCGAGGGCGGCTTCGCGGAAAAAGCGCAGCACGTAGTCGTAGCTCTGGTACGGGAAGTGGAGCAGGTAATCGCGCTCGCCGATGGCTTTCAGCAGCTTCCGGCGGCGCTGCAGGTCGGGGTGCGGCAGCGCCGGCTGGGCCGCAAACTTGAGGTCTTTCCGGCCAAAGTCGGGGAAGCCGAAGAAGTCGCGGAAGTTGTGGTAGCGCCCGCCTTCCACCAGCTCATCGGCCTGAATGCCCGCGCGTTCCGTCACGCGCAGCAGCACGGCGGGGTTGATGGCGGGGTCGTAAAGCAGGCGCGCCGGAAAGCCGGTTTCGCGCTTTTTCAGGCTCTTGCGAATCTTGGCCAGCAGGTCGCCGGACACGTCCTCGTCGAGGTCCAGTTCGGCATCGCGCGAGAGCTTCAGCGTCCAGGACTCCGCCGTTTCGTAGTCCGGAAACAGCTCGGCGGCGCCCACGCGCAGCACGTCGTCCAGAAACAGCACCGGGTGCGTGGCGGCTTCTCCGTCGCGGATTTCCTTCGGCAGGGCCACGAACCGCCCGCCGTGCGCTTTGGTGGGCAGTTCGGCCACCACCACGCGTTCCTGCGGCAGGCCGGCGCGGCGCGGGCCCGTCAGCCGGAAGACCTGGTAAACGGCCGTATCCTTCAGAAAAAGCGCCCCCGGCAACTGGTCCAGCACCACTGGCACCAGCAGCGGCCGGACGTGCGAAGCGGCGTAAGCCGCCACCCAGGCGCACTGCGCGGGTGTCAGCTTTTGGGGGTCGGTCACCAGATCAATGCCCTCGGCGCGCAGGGCGGGCAGCAGGTCGCGGAAGGTGCGACCAAACTCGCGCTGCAACCGCGTCACCTCGTCGATGACGAGTTGCAGCTCGGCCTGCGGATCGGCGTCCAGCTTTTCGCGGGTCTTGCGCTTCAGCTTCGTCAGGCGCCGCAGCGTGGCCACGCGCACCTTGAAGTATTCGTCCAGGTTCGACGAAAAAATGGCGATGAACTTGACGCGCTCCAGCAGCGGCACGTCGGCACTTTGGGCTTCCTGCAACACGCGGTGGTTGAAAGCCAGCCAGCTGAGTTCGCGGTTATGGAGCGGGTAGGACACGGAAAAGGCGAAAAACGAATGAAAAAAGGACGGCGGGGCGCAAGCTCGCACCCCGCCCGCGCCCCATACGCAGCCGCAGCCCCGGCGGATGCGGCGAATGCCGCTCACCCGCCGGATTACCCGCGCCGCCGAGGCGAAGGTCGGGCCGGCAGCCCCCTCCCCCACCGGCGGAGCAAAGGCCAGCCGGGCTGCCACACTTTTGCGTGCCACATTTTAAAACGTGGCACGCAAAAGTGTGGCAAGTTGGCTAGAGCGGTTTCGGCGTCCGTGTACGGCCAAGCGAGGTAGCGCGGGTCTCCGGCCACCGAGTCTGAAACCGCGCGGCGCGGGGCGGGGACCCCCCGCGACCGCCCCCCCCCCCCCCCGGAGGGCCCACCCCACCCCGCCGTGGGCCCCCCCGCCGGGGGGGGGCCCCGCCCGAAT
>JANPLI010000156.1:0-5740 GCA_031426455.1 Hymenobacteraceae bacterium
TTTTACCGCACCAAAGGAGCCTTCAAGACCGCTGTCCTTGCCTTTTTCAACCGGCTCGACGAGTACGGACCCGAACTCGCGTCCCTACTAACCCGGAATTTTCACATTCTCGACGCGCAACCCGCTTCGTGACGGGTATAGCAGCGGATAAAATGATCTGAGGGGCGCCGGCAATTCTGATCCGACACCAAACAACATTCCCTGTCGATGGGATGCCGGGCGATTACGCCTATGTGGGGAAGGTTGCGATTTAGCGCGTGACACACGGACAGTGGGCACTCTCGTTAAATGTGCTAGATAAGCTTGCCGAGGCGCGAAAGTTACCAGTGGTAGTCCGTGACGACTCAGAAATCTTATATCTTCCGAAACCTACAATTGCTGCGATGTAAGGTGCCTTCGACTAGCTTTATCCTGACCGAAACAGCAGATTTTCAGCACCCCTTTCCCGGTCCCTCTCTCCCGTGTCCCCCTACCCCCGGTCCCCCTCCCCATACCCTTTGGGGCCCTACCGCCCGCAAATTTTTGTGAAAATTTCAAATTTCCACGGAAATCTGACTGCCAGCAGGTAGGATGCGGCCAATCTGCGCCCCATTCTGCGCCCTACGAACGCAAAAAGGCCCTCAGCATTGCGCTAAGGGCCTTTATCGTGGTAACGGTTGGAATCGAACCAACGACACCAGCATTTTCAGTGCTGTGCTCTACCGACTGAGCTACGTTACCGGCTCAACGCGCTGCAAAGGTACGCCGCCGAACCAACGCCGCGCAACCACCCGCCGCTTTTTTCTGCGAACCGGCGCGGGTTTCGCCGGTTTTCGGAGCTTGGCGGCAGGCCGTACCTTTGAGCCACCCGGCCGGCTGCTTGCAGCCGAATTCCACCCTCATTCCTTTCTCCGGTGATCAGTCAACTGTTGTTTTTATTGGTGCTGCTGGCAGGTTTCGGCCTGTTTACGTGGCAGGTGCGCCGCATTCGCGCCAATATTCAGGCTGGCCGGGAGCGCCGGATGGATGGCGCGCCCGCCGAACGCCTCCGCACGATGCTGCTCGTGGCCTTCGGTCAGCAGAAGATGTTCAAGCGCCTGACGCCCGCCGTGCTGCATCTGGTGGTGTACGTCGGGTTTCTGGTGATCAATGTCGAGGTGATCGAGATCGTCATCGACGGCCTGTCCGGTACGCACCGCTTTCTGCAGCTGCTGGGGCCGGGCTACGACGCGCTGATGGCCACCAACGAAGTGCTGGGCGCGCTGGTGGTCCTGACGGTGGTCGCGCTGTGGTGGCGCCGCAATCGTTCGCAGCCGGTGCGCCGCTTCACGGGTGTGGAACTGCGGGCGTGGCCAAAACTGGATGCCAACGTGATTCTGTACGTGGAAGTGGTGCTGATGGCGGCGCTCTTCACGATGAACACCGCCGACCTGAAACTGCACCAGCTGCGCAGCGAAGTACTGCCCGGCACTTTCCCGATTTCGAGCCTGCTGACGGGCTTCTTCCCGACCAGTGAAACGGTACTGCACCTGCTCGAACGCGTCGGGTGGTGGGCGCACATCGTGGGTATCCTGCTGTTCCTGAACTACCTGCCTTCGTCCAAGCACTTTCACATCATTATGGCGTTCCCGAATACCTGGTACACGCGGCTTACCCCGCAGGGCCAGTTTTCGAACGTCGAGAGCATCACTCACGAGGTAAAGGCGATGCTCGACCCGTCGTACACGCCGCCCGCCGCGCCCGTGGATGCGGCCGGCAACCCGGTCGTGCAGCGTTTCGGCGCCAAGGACGCCGACGACCTGTCGTGGCTCAACCTGCTCAACGCTTATTCCTGCACCGAGTGCGGGCGCTGCACGAGTGTGTGTCCGGCCAACCTGACGGGTAAGCTGCTGAGTCCGCGCAAGATCATAATGGACACGCGCGACCGTATCGAGGAGCAGTACAATGCGCCGCTGATTTTTCAGCCGAATCAGTACGCCGGCGAAACGGCCGTGCAGGCTGAGGAAAAGACGCTGGTGCGCGGCAAAATCACCCCCGAAGAACTGTGGGCCTGCACCACCTGCAACGCCTGCGTGGAAAGCTGCCCGGTGAATATCAACCCGCTCGACTCCATCATCGAGATGCGCCGGTATCTGGTGCTGGAAGAATCGGCGGCACCCGCGTCGCTCAACGTGATGATGGGTAATATCGAAAATAACGGCGCGCCGTGGGCCTTCTCGCCCAGCGACCGCCTGAACTGGGCTGATGAGCTGTACGTAGCAGCGCGTTAGACTTTAGACCTTAAACTGTCAGACATTAGACTTTTAGCCCCGACACCTTCAGACGATTGGATTAGCCAAGACAAAGTGCGAGCGCCAAACCTAACAGAGGAGGCTGTTTTCTAATGTCTAACATCTAACCGCCTCCTTTCTAATAACGTGGAAAAACGCCAAATCACCGTCCCCGTAATGGCCGACCTCGCCGCGCGCGGCGAGACGCCCGAAGTCTTGTTCTGGGTGGGCTGCGCAGGCGCCTTCGACGACCGCTACAAGCGCGTTACGCGGGCCTTCGTCCAGATTCTCGACCACGTGGGCGTGTCCTACGCCGTGCTGGGGCTGGAAGAAACCTGCACCGGCGACCCCGCCAAGCGCGCCGGCAACGAGTTCCTGTTTCAGATGCAGGCGATGCAAAATATCGCCACGCTCGACGGCTACGGCATCAAAACCATCGTCACGGCCTGCCCGCACTGCTTCAACACAATCCGGAACGAATACCCGGCCCTGGGCGGCAACTACGAGGTCATCCACCACTCGCAGTACCTACAGCAACTGATCGACGCCGGTAAAGTGAAAATCGAAGGTGGCGAGTCGTATAAAGGCCGCCGCATCACCTTCCACGATTCCTGCTACCTGGGCCGCGCCAATAATATCTACGAAGCGCCGCGCGCCGTGCTGGAAGCCCTCGACGCCGACCTGGTAGAAATGAAGCGTTCCAAAGCCAACGGCCTGTGCTGCGGCGCAGGCGGCGCGCAGATGTGGAAAGAACCCGAGCCAGGCCGTAAAGACATCAATATCGAACGCGCCGAAGAGGCCCTCGCCACGCTGGCCGGCGACGAAGACGCGCTGGCGGCCCTGCTCGGCGCCGAAGCCGGAGCATCCGCTGCCAGTCCGCAAAGCCTGACCGGGGCGATCATCGCCGTTTCCTGCCCATTCTGTATGACGATGATGAGCGACGGCGTGAAAAACAAAAACCAGGAAAACACCGTGCAGGTCTTCGACCTGGCCGAACTGGTAGCATCAGCGGAAGGACTTAACTAATGAGGAATGAGGAGTGAAGAATGAGGAATTTGGCTGACGCCTCCTCTTTATTCCTCATTCTTCGTTCCTAATTCCTCATTCAAAATGTACGTTCCCCTTTCCTCCCTTCCGGGCTCGGCGCGCATCTGGCTTTATCAGGCCGACCGACAACTGACCGCCGCCGATGTGGCCGGGGCCGAAATTTACCTACGCAACTTTTGCGAAACCTGGGTAGCGCACGGCCAGCCGCTACGGGTTTCGTTTGCCGTGGTGCGAAACCGCTTCTTGTTGCTGGCTGCTGACGAAACCGCCGGCGCCCCCAGCGGCTGCTCCATCGATTCATCAGTTCATATGCTGCGTGAATTGGGCACCAAACTGGGCCTCGACTTACTCGACAAAAGCCAAATTGCTTACCTGACCGAACCGGATACGCTGACCACCGTGCCCCGATCGGCGCTACGCGCGGCCGTGGCGGACGGCCAACTGCGGCCCGAGACGATGATATTCGACAATACGGTTAGCACCATCGGCGCGTGGCGGACGGCGTGGCCCCACCCTGCCGCCCAGACCTGGCTGGAGCGATATTTCGTCGGCATCAAGCAGCCTTAAGGCGCTTTGCGGCGTGGCAGGCCGGAATTTGTGCGTAATATTGGTCGTCCGTGTGCCGATTATCCTTCCGTTTCCACCCCTGAAAGGGTGGACTTACCACTCACCTTACTGCGGCGCGGTGCCGCCCGTGCGGTTCGCGAAATTGTTACTCGATGAATAAAGTATCCTCTGCTTCCCTGGTTTTATCGGCCGCATTGCTGGCTGGTTGCGCTACCAGCGGCCCGTTGGGCAAAGCCGACAAAAAATTCCAGCGCGGTGAGTATCAGGCCGCTATTCCGCTTTATCAGGCCGCCGTCAAGAATAATAAGGAAGTCGGACAGGCGAACTTCAAGATTGCTGAATCCTACCGCCTCTCTAACCGCCTCAAGGAAGCCCAGCCCTTCTACGAAGCAGCTATCGGCAAAGGAATCAAGACCGAAGAAGCCTATTTCTACAATGCCCTGGGGCTGCGCGCGGCGGGCCGAACCGATGACGCCCTGGCGGCGCTGGCCTCTTACAACGAAAAGGGAGGACGAAAATTCGCTGAACAGTCGCAACAATTAAGTGCGGCACTAACGGCGTCTAAATCGATGGGCACCCTGCCCACCAAGTACGAAATCCGCAACCTGGAGCAGCTCAATACAGCTTCTACCGAATACGGTGGTGGCGTTCGCCAGGGAGAGCTGTACTTCGCTTCGGGCCGAGACGGCAAGGTTTATCCCGGCAATGGCGAGTTCTTCACGGATATTTATTCCGTAAAATTCGACGACGCCCAGACGATGATGGGCGGCGCTCCCGCCCGCGTCGCGAACGATGCGCTCAACACGCCGATGATGCACGAAGCCTCGCCGACGTTTTCGGCCGACGGCAACACGATGATCTTCGCCCGTTCGAACGACGGCTCCAAGAAAGGTGCTCTGAGCGTGGACCTCTACCAGACGCGCTACGAAAACGGCGCCTGGGGCGAACCCGTAATGCTGCCGCTGAGCGTGCCAAACGCCGATGATTTCGCGCCCGCACTTTCACCCGATGGCCAGACGCTTTACTTCGCATCCGGCCGCCGGGGTGGCGCTGGCGGCAACGATATCTACAAAGCCGAATCAGCAGGCACCGGCCGCTGGGGCACCCCGGAAGCCGTGGCAGCCGTGAATACGGCCGGCAACGAAAACTTCCCGTCGGTGGCACCGGACGGCACACTCTACTTCTCGTCCGATACCCACGCCGGGATGGGCGGGCTGGACGTTTTCCGCCTGAAAAACGGCAAAGTCGAAAACCTCGGCCCAGCCATCAACTCCGCTGCCGACGATTTCTCGCCTGCATTTGCGGCGCCGGACCGCGGCGTTTTCTCCTCGAACCGCGAGGGTGGCAAAGGCTCCGACGACCTTTACAGCTTCCGCCGCCTGCCGCGCAAAACCGTCACGTTCTACGCCGACGGTACCGTGTTCTCGCGCCCGGAGCGTGGTAATGATCTGACACCCCGCCCCGTCGCTAACGAAACGGTGGAGCTGCGCGACGCCAACGGCCAGAAGATCAGCGAGACGATGACCGATGCCAGCGGCCACTTCGCCATCAAAGTCGATTCCGGCCGTACTTATACGCTGATCGCCGACCGCGACGGTTTCTTCACGGCCCGCCAAAACCTGAGCGTACCTAACCCACCCGCCCAGGAGCAACTCGCCCAGCAGACGAATGACATCAAGGTGCCCGTTACGCTGACGATGGTGGAAATCGTGAAGGACAAAGCCATCGTACTGGAGAATATCCTTTACGACTACAACAAGTCTAATATCCGCCCCGATGCTGCCGTGGAGTTGGACAAGCTGGTGGCGATCCTGAATGACAACCCGGCCATCTCCATCGAGCTGTCGTCGCACACCGACTCGCGCGGTAAGGATGCC